>DATKMQ010000026.1 GCA_035541755.1 Syntrophorhabdaceae bacterium | reverse complement strand
CACGAAAGGGCTTTACAACCCGAAGGCCTTCATCACCCACGCGGCGTCGCTGGGTCAGGCTTTCGCCCATTGCCCAATATTCCCCACTGCTGCCTCCCGTAGGAGTCTGGGCCGTGTCTCAGTCCCAGTGTGGCTGGTCGTCCTCTCAGACCAGCTACCCGTCATAGCCTTGGTGGGCTCTTACCCCGCCAACAAGCTGATAGGCCATAGGCTCATCCTCAAGTGATAGCTCAATCCGAAGAAAAAGCCACCTTTTACCCCGAAACCTAAGTCACGTGGTCTTATCCGGTATTAGCCCCACTTTCGCGGGGTTATCCCAATCTCGAAGGTAGATTACCTATGTATTACTCACCCGTCTGCCGCTTTACTCGCCCCCGAAGGGACTTTCACGCTCGACTTGCATGTGTTAGGCACGCCGCCAGCGTTCGTTCTGAGCCAGGATCAAACTCTCAAAACAAACTTACTAGCTTGAATTTTCAGTCCTTGACAAGGACCTGCTATTTTCTTACTTTTCAAAGAGCAAGTACTACCCAACCTCGAAGCATCATAAGTATACTTATTTTTCGGAGATTGTCAAGGGATTCAATGAAGAATTTTTAAGAAAAATTAGAGGGGGCTCTAAACCCCCTCCAGTGCTCATTTTACTTAAGGTTATGTCCTGGGTTGCTCGCCCATATTTGAAGGCGGCGCTGGTACCTCCTGCGTGCCGCCGGCGCCATTGTCGGAAGCGCCGCAGGCTGAATAGCAATTGTAGTATGAGCCGCCTTTACCCGTGCATGAGTCGATGCAGCCTACGTCTTTCGTCGGGTTTCCCGCCTCGTCCGTGGTCGAGCACAGGGCGTTGCATTCGCCGATGGTTTTACTTTTGGAAAGACAGTCGTTCTTGCAGATAAAATTCACTTGCTGCTGCCCATAAACGCCCGTACACAAACAAAAGATAAAGAGCGCCAGAGCGCCCACGACCACATATCTCATACCGTCACCTCCGTGTTTGACACGCAATAATCCAGTTCTATTGTAATGCAGATTGTGAGGGTTTTCTACGACTTTTGTCACACTTTTCAAAAAATCCCGGCATCAGCCGGTATACGCCTTGAATACGCGCAGAAAATTCCCGCCCATATAGGCCGCGATGTCCTCGCGGGTAAGCCCCACCTCTGTCATGGCTTGTGCGAGCTTTCTTAAGTCCCGCACATCCGAATACCCCTTAATCCTCGCCGGCAGGTGACCGCCTCCGTCCGTACCCAGGCCCACGTGCTCCATGCCGATACGTTTCTTCATCTCCAGGATTTCCTGTGCCCAATCGAGAAAACTCTCGCGCCGGTAATCTCCACGGCGATAGGCCATGGGCCAGGTACAGACGATCCCGTTGGTCTTGGCGATAATCTCCATCTCTCTTGAACCACGGAACCTGCCGGTTGCCCGGCCGTAGCCTGGAGAGGGGCTCGTATGAGAATCGATGATCGGTCTTTTTGTGATCTCGGCCATCTGCGCGAGGGAATCGGAGGATGCATGGGCCGCGTCGATGATGATGCCCAACCTGTCCATCCTTTCGATGGCCGATCTGCCGAGTAAGGAGAGTCCGCCGTGCCGCGGAGGTTCCCCCATCACGTCCGTAAAAGCGCTCGCCATGTAATGGCCGAGCGTAATGATGCGCACGCCCATGCGGTGTACCTCGTCGAAGCGGTCAAGCCCCTCTTGAAGCGGGTTCGCCCCTTCGATGCCGAGGATACAACCGGTAGGCTCGCCAGGGGCCACATGACTTGCGACATCCGATGTCTTAAGTATCAGCTTTGTCTTCCCCGATTCCACGTAGCGCATGGCGCGCCCGAGTTGGGCCATGAGTCCGGGGAACGATTCTTCCCAGAACCCTCCCGGCTGTTTTGAATCGCCGACCGCGCAGAAGGCGGTTGCGCTCATGCCGAGCTGTTTAATGCTTGACATAGACGAACTTGAGTCACCGCCGCTTCTCACGGTAAAGAATTCGTCCGGGTGGGAATGGGCGTCGATAATCGTAATACCTTTGAGCGGATCGGCTTCGTCCGCAGATTCGGCTGCGAAAACCGCACCTTTGCCGGCGAATGAGGCCGCCATGACCCCGAGACACAAAGATAAGAACTCACGTCTTCTCATAATGGCTTACCCCTTATCAAAGATGATAGCCGGCCCGTGCGCCGGACATGCCTTTCCTTATGGTTCACCCTCGTCAAGGGTTATCGGCTTTGTTTCAGAATTCTTGAGCAGGGCGGCAAAGAAGCTGGAGTTTTGGTTAGCCAGGCAGACGCTTAGGCCCCCGTGACCGCACGGATGCTCTCGTAGGTTACATCCACGAGTCTTTTGAGCGTCGCATCTTCGATGGCGAGCGGAGGCATAAGCACGATAACATCGCCGAGCGGACGTATGATGACGCCATGCCTTCTCGCCTCTTGAATGACCTTCTGCCCCATCTTCTCGCCGGGTGCGTATGCCCTTTTGGTCTTCTTGTTCTTCACCATCTCGATGCCGACCATGAAGCCCTGCTGCCTGACTTCCCCCACGTGGGTGAGGTCTAAGAACCTTTTGAGCCCTTTGGTAAGAAGCGCAATCTTAGCTTTCATCTTCTGCAGGGTCTTTTCCCTGGCAAACAGATCGATGTTCTCGATAGCCACGCTTGAGGCCAGAGGGTTACCCGTATATGTGTGGCCGTGGAAAAAGGTTTTGAAGGCGTCAAAAGGACCGAGGAAACCGTCAAAGACCTGCTCAGTGGTGAGCGTTGCCGCAAGGGGCAGGTATCCGCCGGTAATGCCCTTGGACAGGCAGAGGAAATCGGGTTCCACGCGTTCTTTGTCGCAGGCGAACATGTGGCCTGTCCTGCCGAAGCCCGTTGCCACCTCATCCGCGATAAAGAGAAGTCCGGCCTCTCTCGTAATGTCGGCAACCGCCTTTAGATATCCCGAAGGCTGAACGATCATACCGCCTGCCCCCTGGACGAGCGGCTCCAAGACAACGGCGCAGACTTCCTCTTTACGTTCTTTCACGATCTTTCTGAATGCCTGCACGCAGGCCATGTGGCATGAAGCCTTCTCCAGCTTGAGCGGGCATCGGTAGCAGTACGGCGAGGGCGCCTTATAGGTCTTAAAGAGGAGCGGCCCGTACACCTTGTGGAACAGGTCTATGCCGCCCACGCTCACCGATCCGATAGTGTCCCCGTGATACCCGTTCGTGAATGAGATGAACCTTTTTTTCTTCTTCTCGCCCCGCTGTTGCCAGTACTGGTAGGCCATCTTAAGCGCGATCTCCACCGACGTGGAGCCGTTATCGGAATAGAAGACTTTTGTGAGGCCCTTTGGGGTGATATCAACGAGCTTACGGGCAAGCACGATAGACTGGGTATTGGCAAGGCCGAGAAGCGTCGAATGGCAAAGCATCTTTGACTGTCTGTCGATAGCGTCGATGAGCTCCCTTTTGCCGTGACCGTGGACGAGCACCCAGAGCGACGACACCCCGTCTATATAGCGGTTTCCATCCACATCGATAAGATAGGAGCCCTCTCCCTCCTCAATGATCAGGGGTTTCTCATTGAGGTAGTCTCCCATTTGCGTAAACGGGTGCCAGATATATTTCTTGTCCCATTGGGTGAGCGTTTTTACATCCTGCATGCTCTCATTCCTCCAAAATTCAACTGTGGGTGAAGCCGTGAGGGCGGAAGGGCAAAACTTTTGACGTATGGGGTGCCCTTAAACGCCTCTAACGAACCCGTCTATATCAATTTCATCTTCCCGCCCGCATCGATGATCGCGCGGAGGGCGTAATTGAGTTCATCTTTTGTGAAGCCGCTCACTATGGTCAATCGCAGACGGGACGTGCCGCTCGGCACCGTAGGCGGACGCATGGCCGTGAGAAATATCCCCTTGCGCATGAGCGTCTGGTGCATGGCAAGCGCCGTTGCATCTTTTCCCACGAGGATCGGGATAATGGGCCCCGCGCTTTGTTTCAGGTCGAAGCCGGCCTCGCCAAGATGCTTTCTCATATAATCGATGTTACGCCACAAGGCCTCTTTGTGGGAGGTGTCTCTCTCAATGAGGTTGAGCGCAGCGAGCGAGGCCGCAAGCACGGAAGGAGGAAGGGCCGTGGTGTACATGAAGGTGCGGGCACGATTGATGAGGAATTCGATGACGATCGGATCGGACAGCACGAAAGCGCCAAAGGAACCGAGCGACTTGCCGAATGTGGCCATGTGTACGTCCATTGCCCCCTTTAGGCCGAACATCTCTTCCACGCCCGTGCCGCTCTCGCCGAATACGCCGGTGCCATGTGCATCGTCCACAAAGACATGGACCCCGTATTTTTCTTTGCAGGCGTAAATCTCATCGAGGGGCGCGATGTCCCCGTCCATGCTGAAGACCGACTCGGTTATAATGACCCGCTTGCCTTTAGTTTTGTTTCTTCTGATCTTGCCTTCGAGGTCGTTGACGTCCCTGTGTTTGTAGATCACCTTCTTAGCTCCGGAAAGGCGTATGGCGTCGATCAGGCTTGAATGGTTCAATTCATCACTGAAAATTACGTCATTTTCTCCGACGAGCGTGGATATCATACCGATATTGGCCATATAACCGTTCGGAAATATGAGGCCTCGCCTGTACCCCTTATACTGAGCGATCTGTTTCTCAAGACTCGCGTAAAGGTCGAGACTGCCGGAAACGCTCCGGGAAGAACACGTGCCGGCGCCGTATTCGTGAACAGCGTCCCGGGCAGCACGGAGTACATCGGGGTGGGTATGCAAAGAGAGATAGCTGTTGGAACAGAGGTTCAAGAACTCGCGGCCGTTGTGGCGCACCTTTGTGGGCGAGAGGGGCTGCACGTATTTGATCGTCCGGTAATTACCCCGCTGCCTTATCTCTTCCAGCGCCTTCGAGAGTATCTTTCTCATCACAGAACCCCTTGGGTACTTAGACTACCGTAAGATCAAAAAGTAGTCAACAGTCAAACATTATTGGTTAACGCGTGGGTCAAAAACAAAGGGTGGATGCCTTGATCCACCCTTTGAGCGTAATCGCGCTTAAGTTTCTCTAACCCTTGATGATCCGCGGAAGAATCATCTGGTGTTGAGGCGTGATCGACTTCGGGTTCTGATAGCAGCAGTTTGCAAAGGCCACGAAGTATTTTCTTAAGTCTTTCATGGCCACGATCTCATCCACAAGGCCTTCCTTGGCGCAGTAAGCGGGTCTCGATTTGTCGACGTACTCCTGCACAGTCTTGTTCATGGCCTCGATAACCGGCGCAAGGGGCTTGCCCGCGTCCTTTTCTTTGACGAGGCGTCTGGCAAAGCTTGCTACGGCAGCCGTTTCTCCGTGCATAACGTAGATTTCCGTGGTTGCCGTTCCGAGAGTGAAGGCGTTGTTGTTGTTCGCCTGAGGGCCTGCCATGATGTAGTGCGCAGCTGCGGTCCCTTTCCTCAGGACGATAGTCATCATGGGGAGGTCGCTCTGCTCGATGGAATAGATCAAGGCCTGGCCTAACCCCAAGAGCTCGGCCTTTTCTGCGATATCACCTACGTCGATGCCGGAGGTGTCCTGGATCCAGATCATGGGGATCCGGTCCCTGCCACAGAGGGTAACGAATTCGTTGATCTTGATGAGACCCTCCCGGTAGAACTTGCCGCCGATGCCTGGATACGGCGCATACTGTGGATATCCTTTGGGCATCATGCCCTGTCTGTTGGCCACGATACCGATCAGGAATCCATCGACCTTGACGAGGCCCGTGTAAAGCTCCGGACCATAGCCGGCCCTGAACTCCATGTGTTCGCTGTTATCCACGAGGCGGGCCATGAACTGCTCCGCGTCGTAGACCATCTTCTGGTTGAAGGCCACGATGCTGTAAAGATCTTCGGCCGGGAATGCCGGGTTTGCCGGAGGCGCTACCCGGAAAAAGCTCGCATCGTAAGCCGGCAGTTTGGTGACCCATGATTTCAGCGAATCGAGCAAGCTCTCTTCGCTCGGATGGACTTCGCGGAAGAACCCCGTATGGTCATAATGTATCTCAACCCTGCCCGGAGGCACGGACTTGAATTTTCGTGTGGCTTCGATAATCTGTTCCGCCATACCTTCATCGAAATACCCTTTAGGCGCCATACCGCTCACGATGCCAGCGCCGCCCACCGCGATATTACAGTCTTTGTGTGCGAGAAGCAGTGTGGGGGAGATACCCTGGTATCCGCCGCCGGCCGGGTTTGTCCCGTAGATAGCGGCAAGCACGGGGATGCCAAGTTTATTGAGTTCCGCATGCCTGAAGAATGTGGTGCCGTTCCCGCGTCTGTTCGCATAGACCTTTTCCTGCTCAGTGAGTTTCACGCCGCTGCAGTTGACAAGCCATACGAGAGGGCAGTGAAGCCTCTTTGCCGTATCTGTTACCCTGAGGATGTTATCGGACTGACCTGCTATCCACGCACCTGCCATGACTTTATTGTCGAAACCGATGATAACGCACCATCTTCCGTTTATTCTTCCAAGACCATCCACCACGCCTGTTGTGCCGGACTCTTCATCCATGGGGTCATAGAGCATATGAAGCGGTGCCCAGGTGCCGGGGTCTAAGATGTATTCGAGCCGCTGGTGGACTGTCCATTCGCCCCTCTTATTCAGGGTTTCCTTGGGCAAACCGGCGTTCTTCTTCTGTTCGACCAGCTCGGCGATGTGCTGTTCTACCTTTTTGATCTCCTCGGCATTTGCTTTATTCTCTTTTACCGGTTTTCCCCAGTCCTGCATCTTGGCGAAATAGGGTCTCATATACTACCTCCAATGGCTTTTAGAGTATTTGTAACTATTTTCACAATTTTAATTTTTTTGCCGCCTTCTTGTCAATATAAATAAGAAAAAAGTATTTGATTTTAATACATAATCATGAAAGACGGCGAAATGCTTGGTGTTCCATGCTGTGCGCGAAAATCGATGGGACGCGGGGCGCGATAAGGACAAGGCAAGAGCGGCTCGCGTCCGTATAGACCTAATAGTCTCCCCGCATATCAAGTGAGCATAAAAGCGGCTATTTTTCAAGCTTCTTATAGATCGCCTTACCGATTATGTAGGCGATGATAATGCCCCAGATGATGAAAAAATATACCAATGGTCCCTCTTAAGCCATTAAATCATAGCTCGCCCGTGCGGGCAGTGTCCGAAATCACACCATGCGCAATTTTACGGGGCTTGGACTCGCCCCCTCCACCAGCGTAAGCCGGCGGAGCCACCCCGTCTCGCCTGCTTCCGCAGACTAAGCGAGGGCTTAATGCTTAAACAACCTTTGACCCGCGAACACCATAGTCACATTGGATTCGTTACACGCCTCGATGACCTCGAAATCGCGCTCCGATCCGCCGGGTTGAATGATGCCCGTCGCTCCTTCTTTGATGGCCGCGTCAACTCCGTCCCTGAACGGGAAAAAACCGTCCGAAACCACAACCGAGCCTTTGAGCCCGCCTCTTTGGTCCCTGGTAAGCTTTTCGATTTCTATAAGATCTTCCATCTTCCTCTGGCCTTTTTCGGCTTCGAGTTTAAATACCGCATAGGGCACGCCGTATTTCTTGAAGACCTCTTTGTCCATGAATTTCGTGTACGCCTTGAATACAGCGATCTCAACCACGCCCACCCGGTCCTGCTCTCCCGTACCGATGGCCACGGTTGCACCGTCTTTTACAAAGAGCGCCGAGTTGGAGCTGACCCCCGATTCCACATTCCATCCAAAGAGCATGTCTTCGTATTCCTTGTCGGTGGGGGTTCTTTTGACCTTGTAGGCTTGGCCCTTGTACACGGTCTCAGCGGGTTTCAAGTCCTCTTTGCCTTTAATCTTTTTGGGCTGCGATTCCTGTAAGACGAGTCCGCCGTCCATGAGCGATTTGAATTCCACGATCCGCTTGGTCTTATATGCTTGCAGCCTCTCCATCTCGCGTATCTGCAGGAGGCGAAGGTTCTTCCATTTTTTAAGAACGTCGATGGCGCCGCCCTCGAAATCGGGGGCGCAGACCACTTCAAAATAATAGGGCACCATGGCCTTGGCTGTTTCCACATCAACCTTCTTCGTGAGCACCACGGCCCCGCCAAAGGCCGCAATCCTGTCGCACCAGAACGCCTTTTCGAAGGCCTCCGTTGTGGTAGACCCGTAGGCGGCGCCGCAGGGGTTATTATGCTTCATGATGGCGCAGGCGGGCATCCTGTCCAGGAACCTTAAGATGTTGAGCGCGTTATCCACATCGGTGAAATTGGTCTTGCTCGGATGTTTGCCCACCTGGAGCATGTCCTTCTCGGTGATCTTGCTCGCGAGACCGCCGTCAAAATCGAAGAACCGCACATCGCCGAGCACGATGTTGCCGTTTACCAGTTCGTATATGGCCGCCGGCTGATCAGGGTTTTCTCCATAGCGCAGGCCCCTCTCCACATCACACTTTTCATCCGCATCGAAGATATTCCACACCTTCTTTTTATAGAGCAGTACCTGGCCACCCATGTCGATCTTGATCGTGTCGGGGAAGTTGTCCTTGACTATCTTCTTGTACATCTCTTTAAGCTCGGCCATATCTCCTCCTTAAATTAGCGACAGCATTCATATCTTTGTCGCGCTGCGGTTCGTGTGTTCCCAATGTATTTCGGTAGTGAACATCTTCGAACGTAGTTCCGGATTTCATATTACTTTTATGTCTTCTTTGTTTTCTGCCTTGCATATATCTGCAGGATGGAATTACGTTGCCCGCGAGGGCATTGCGTAGCGGAGCTAAGAAAAGCCTCTGAGATCCCCGGCAAAGTAGAGAGCCCCCGTAGCGCAAGCGATGGGGGATGGGGGGAGCTTTTGCCGGAAGGGATAGAAGAGATGCTTTTCTCTCCGCGAAGCGTAAGACCGAGCGGGTAATGTAATTCCTTACAGTTCATAAGGTTTACTTCATCATCTTCAGTATCGAGGCTGTCATTGAGTCTGCATCGAGTCCCTGGGTCTGCATGACCTCTTCGGTCTCGCCCGAGGCACCGTATGTGGAGGCACCAAAGGAATCGAATTTCCCCTTAAAGCCTTTGCGCACGAGATAATTCGTAATGACCGGAGCGATGCCCGTCAAACGGTTATGATCTTCGTAGGTGATAACGCACGACAGATTTGCGAGGCCGGCCATGACCTTTTCGTCGATTTCGTTCACACAGGCCATATTCACTATGGCGAAATCCAAACCCTTTGCGGCAAGGTTCTGCCGGACGTTCAACGCCCGGTGCACCATGGCCCCGTAGGTGATAATTGCGCCATCTTTGCCCGCCTTAAGCACATCCATCTTGCCGTACTCAAACGCATAGCCCTCGCCAAAGAACTTCTGTCCGTCTTTACTGTACACGACAGGCCATCTGTTTCTGCCCATGGCAACGAGAAAATTGCCCTCGGTGGCTGCGGCATAGCGCACGGCCCTGTCTGTCTGGTTCGCATCGGCGGGCACGATTGTCTTGAAATGGTAGAGGTTACGCGTGAGTCCCACGTAATCGACGCACTGGTGGGTCTTGCCATCGGGCCCCACATCGAGACCCACATGGGTCAAAATTACCTTGAGGTTGGTCCTGTTAATGTCGTTAAGCCTTTCCTGGTTGTAGGTCTCATCGATGCCGAAGACACCGAAATCGGCAAAGAAGGTGAGCGCCCCGGTTGTGGACAGCGCTCCTGCCGCGGTCGCCGTATTGTGCTCCTGGATGCCTCCCTGATAGAAGTATTCGGGGTACGCCTTGGCGAAATCACCGGTCTTCACCGAGCTCGCAAGATCGCAATCAAACACGCAGACTGCCTGTCCCCTCCCAATGTTCTTGTCACCCAAATCTTTGAGCGCCTTGCCGAAAGCCGTCCGGTTATCGATTTTGTCCTCATCGCCATAGGTGAAAGGCGCCCCTGCATCTATTTTCGTCGTCGATGCATCATTCGAAGGTTGCCATGTCCACATGCCTTTTCTTTTCTCTTTGTAGAAGTCGAGTTTATCGTCTGCACCGATAACGCACATACCGTCTTTGCATTCCGCGTCGTTTAAGGGGCTGCCATGATATTTCTCTTTATTTTCCATAAAGGGGATGCCCTTGCCCATCACTGTCCGGGCCACGATGCACACAGGGTTTTCGGCGTCTCTTGCCCTCTTTAGGGCCTTATAAATCTCCTGATAGTCATGGCCGTCTATATCGATCACCTCCCAGCCGTCGGAAAGGTAGTTTTCAATGATGTTTTGAGGCATGACGCAGTCGATGGCGCCGCTGATTTGAAGACCGTTGTAGTCCACGACAGCGGTGATATTGGACAGGCCGTATTTCTTGGCAAAGCGTCTTGCCTCGCCTATCTGGCCCTTCTGCTGCTCGCCGTCACCCATGAGTACATATACATGGGCACCATCTTTTTTCCTCTTCGATGAGATCGCAAAGCCGCAGCCTGCGGACAATCCCTGGCCTAAATTCCCCGTGGACCAGTCTATAAAAGGGATGCCCTTGACCACGTGTCCTTCAAAGGGGCTCCCCGCCTTTCGAAAAAAGGCAATCACTTCATCTACAGGGAGATACCCAAGCCGTGCAAGGCTCGCATACACGCCGGGCGACGTATGGCCGTGACTCACCACAATCCTGTCGCGGTCTTTTCCCGTGAGGCGCGCGCAAGAAAAAAGCGTCAGATACATATCAAGCGAAGACATGGAGCCACCGGGATGTCCGGAGCCCGCAAGATGGGTCATAGTGATGATATCGCCTTTGGCGAGGCGCGACAATTCTTTCAGATTATCAAGTTCATTTTGTGTAAGCTCTTTGCTGTCAAACATCCTCAGCTTCCTCCTAAGTAGTAGTCGCAGTAATCGCGTAACAGACACTTCACGCATTCGGGCTTCCTTGCTTTGCAGATATATCTCCCGTGAAGCACAATGAGGAGTGAAAAGGCCGTCCACATGGATTGAGGAACGACTTTCTTAATATCCTTCTCGATCTTCTCAGGGTCCTCTTCTTTGGTGAGACCGATCCTACGGGTCACGCGGATCATGTGCGTATCCACTATGACAGCCGGTTTGTCGTAGGCCAGGCCCACAATCATATTGGCTGACTTTCTGCCGATGCCTTTCACCGTGGCGAAGGTATCGATGTCATCGGGGACCTTGGCGTGAAATCGCTCGATCAACTCATGGGCGATGTTCTTTAAGCTCTTGGCCTTGTTCCTGTAAAAACCTGTCGGCCTGATGTCCTCTTCCAGTTCTTCCTGGGGTGCATCGAGATAGGCCTTCCAGCTCCTGTACTTTTTAAAGAGGTCTTTCGTTACCTTGTTGACACGCTCATCCGTGCACTGCGCGGACAGAACGGTCGCTACGGTCAGTTCCAGGGCATTAGAATAATGGAGCTCACACCGTGGCTCACCGTGCATGCCCCTCAGTGCTTCCATGATTGAACCGATGTCTTTTTTCATCGTTGAAATGCCGGATGTACTTTTATACCACTTCTACACTTTTGTATTCAATCGGAAAAAATCGGGAAGGTCGATCAAGGCCCCTGTGGCTAAATTGGGCGAGCCGATGGACCGTTTTTGTGAATTTAAGACCTGATTTTTCGGGTGTAAATTTCAGGGCAAACAGGCGGCCCAAACGGGGCCGCCTGTGTCATGACAAGTTGCGAGACAAGTCCACCTTGCGTACGTTTCAGGCTTTCCTAAGCTCGGTGCGCGATATGATCTCATTCTGAATAGGTGGGGTCAGCTTCACAAAATAGGCGCTGTATCCGGCCACCCTCACGATAAGGTCTTTGTGTTTTTCCGGCTCCTTTTTGGCCGCAACGAGTGTGCCGCTATCGACCACGTTGAACTGTACGTGCTTTCCGCCCAGGTCGAAGTACGTTTTGATGAGGAAGGCGAGCTTCTTCATGTCCTCTTCGGAGGCGAGCGCCGACGGATGGAATTTCATGTTAAAAAGCGTTGCCTGCATAGGTGTATGGTCGATCTTTGCAGCACTCTTTATCATGGCAGTCGGTCCGTTCACATCCATCCCCTGCACGGGAGAGACCGCCCCGTCCGCCAGATACTCGCCCGCGAATCTGCCTTCCGCAGTGGCCCCGGTCTGCGCGCCGCCCGGCCCCTGTGCTGAGATAGAGATGCCCGAAGGTTTTTGAGTTCCCCCGAGCACGGTCCCGAAGGTGACGGAGGCGTCTGCGAGATGCCGGTAGATTTCCGCGGCCACGCCGTCCGCGTAATCCGAGTCATTGCCGTACTTGGGCGCGTTGAGAAATGCCTTTCTCATGTCCTCGTACCCGGCCCAGTTTGCCTTGAGGGCCGCGCTCACCTCTTTCATGCTCCAGCGTTTATCCTCAAAAACAAGCTTCTTAATGGCCGTAAGTGAATCGGCGGCGTTCATCATACCCACCATGTTGAGCACACACAGGTTATCAAAAAGATATGGCCTGTTTGCCAGACTCTTGCCTACCTTGACCGGATTATCCATGAGGGCTGTGCGCACAGGATCAGGAAAACCGTCGATGATGGCCTGCGCCCAGAGGTTGTTATATTCCGCGTTGAATTCAAGAAAATAGGTGAACTGCTTTTTGAAGGCTCCCATCAATTCATCAAAGGAGGTAAAGGTTTCAGGATCGCCTGTTTTGGGACCGAGCTGCGCCCCGGTCTTTGGGAAAATGCCGTTGTTAAGCGTAATTTCGAGTACCATAGGCACGATGAACATGGCCACCGCAACCATGCAGGACTTGCCAGGCAGGGCCGCGTCAATACAGCCCGCCATGCCGTAATTACGGGCCTCTTCCACCGGTACGCCATGACCGACAAAATACCCTATGTATGATTTATCTCCCACGAAAGCCGGCATGCCGATGCCCGATCTCACGAGTTGAACGGCCTTGAGCATCAGCGCATCGGGTGTGCCCTGATGGACCCTTAACGTGATGGTGTGATGGGGTGTTGGGCAGCGTGAGGCCGCCTCAAGGATGAGATAGGAGAGTTCGTTGGCGGCGTCCCCGCCGTCTCGCAACTGGCCTCCGATCGTGCAATTGTGCCACTTTGCCATTCCGGCGTTCTTTTGCCTGTTTGCCATGCCGGATATGCGATTGATTTCCATGTCTTTGATGCGAAGGCATTGGAGATATTCGAGGACCTCTTCCTCGGTGATAGCGCCTTGAGACATATCTTCTTTGTAAAAGGGATAGAGGAACTGGTCCATCCTGCCAAGGCCGGACGTAGGCGAGGGGCTCATCATGAGATAGCAGAACCAGAAAGACTGGATCGCCTCTTTGAAATTGCGGGCTGGCTCTGCCGGGACCCTGTTACAGATCTGAGCGATTTCTTCAAGTTCTTTCTTTCTATCGGGGTCACGCTCTTCCTTCGCCATCTTGCTTGCCAGGGCTGAAAATCTTCTGGCGAAACGGATTACGGCGTTGAGGGAGATGATCAGGGCATTGAGGAAATCCCCTTTTTCCACAGAGCCGGGAGATAAAAATCTCAGGGCGCTCAGTTCGCGCCCGGCGTCCGCGATAATAGGTGCAAACCCTCCGTTGAGCACTTTTTCGTATTCATATATGTTGTTGTAAAAGCCTGGTCCAAGACCCATGCCGCTCTCCGCGTATCCTCCTCCGCTTCCCTCCTCTTTGCTCTTCCAGGGCGCGTACACGATACCCGTTTGCATGAAGGGCCAGAGCCTCTCATCGTCGAAAGAGCGTCCTATTCGGGTCACGAGACCTCTGCCTCGCCAATATTCGTTCATCTGTTCAACTTCTTTGAGCTCGTTATCACCGATCAGCCATCCTTCACTTTTCAGCGCCTCGATTTCCGTCTTGGGCCATGGACCGTAATTGAATTCGATCTCCACGCCCATATAGGTGCTTGCGGCATTGCCCACAATGAGTTCCCCATCTCTTATAAAGATCGTGATGTTGTCGAGGCTGTGCGCTAACGCCTTGGCTCTCCTTAAGACCTCGGGCTCGCCCTGGGTCTGTCGGTAGCTCTCTGTCATGAGTCGAACCTTTTCCACGCAGATAGGATACTTCTCAATCCTGACTCCCTGCATCATCTTCTCAATTCTCTTGCTTTTCATAATCTCTTTACTCCTGTCGGTCTAAATTGTTGGAGGCTGCCCTTAAGTGCGGTCCTCTCGTGCCCTTGCCTGTTAATATCGAGACGCTTATCACAGGGGAAAACACCCATTGTTCATGAGCTAAGCCTTCTGTTATCTGCCGTTGTCTCATAACATTCCTCTCAGGCTGCGATCACGCTTGCGCTCCCCGAACGCAGCATGGTTGAGAACCGCAGAGCAACCTCGACAAGTTTTTTGCCATAGGTCGGGATTTCCGGTCCCTCCATAAACCCGATGATCTGGAGGGCGCCGAGAGGGCGGCCATCCGGTCCGAAAAACGGCGCTGCCAGTATCTTAACCATAGCATGTCCTGTCTTGTGATCCTGAGCAAACCCCGTACGCCTGCACTCCTCTAATTCCTTGAGCAGAAGCTTGCGATCGAGAAGCTGCGGGTCCTTGTGGAAATAAAGCGTGCTATCAGCGAGTATCTTTTTCTGCTCTTCTTGAGGGAGAGAACAAACGATGGCCTTGCCGTGTGCGCCATAGGTGAGCGGAAAAACTTTGTCAGGCCGAACACTGATTCGAAGCTGCCCGGTTGCCTCCTGCCGTGAGATTACGTACTGGCTCTCCCCCGCAATGAGACCCAGCGCGGCGGTGCTCCGTGTGGCCTCTGCCAGCCCTTTCAGCAAAGGACTTGCGAGATCGCCATAATCGATATTGTCGAGGACCTTCTGGCCCACCGACATCATATACAATCCCACAGAATATACCTTGGTGCTCAGATTCCGGGAGATAAAACCGAACTTTTGAAGGGTGTTGAGGATTGCGTACGCCTTGCTCTTGCTGATGCCCACACTTCTCGATATATCGGTCAAGTTTGACTGAAGATTGGGCATTGAGCAGAGATATATGATAATCTTGGCCGCCTGCTCAACGGCCGGAACCATTTGATTGTAGTCATTCTTCTCACCTTTGGAGCTTTTCTTCATGCGCCCTTAACCCCTAGAAAGGAATAATACATGAAGTTCAGTATACATAACTATATTTGGTATAGCATATTATTGGTTGTATGCGAAGAAAATACGTCAGCCTTTACCGGGCGGAGACGAGGGAGTTTCCTACAGTGACTTGTGCCGTTTCAGTGTGCTCACTATTTCGTCGGCCGTGCGCGTATTGAGGACGTCTCGGGACGTGAGCCACCCTTTGCGCGCTATGCCCACTCCGTAAAATATCTCGGTGAGTCCTTGAGCTGCATGCGCGTCTGGATTGATAGAGATCATGACGCCCTTATCCCGTGCGTATTTTAGATAACGCCAGTCGATATCAAGCCGGTATGGACTTGCGTTGAGCTCGATCATGGTGCGGGTTCTAGCCGCTGCATCGATTATGGTGTGCATATCCACATTGTATCCGTCGCGGGAAAGCAGAAGCCTTCCCGTCGGGTGGCCAAGCATGGTCATGTGGGGACTTTCCATGGCCCTGATTATCCGCGCTTCCTGGTCGTCCTTTTTCAGTTGAAAGCTCGAGTGTACGGACCCGATCACAAAATCAAACTGTTTCAAGATTTCTTCATCGTAGTCCAGGCTCCCGTCCGGCAGGATATCGCTTTCGATGCCTTTGAGTATACGAAACGTTTTTTCCCTGGCGTTACGTGCGTCGATGATCTCCCACTGGCGGCGCAGATCCTCGTATTTCAAACCTCCCGCGTAATATGCGCTCTTACTGTGGTCCGAAATACCGATATAGGTGAGTCCAAGGTGCTTGGCCGCCTCCACCATTTTCTCGATTGAATCTACGCCGTCACTGAACTCGGTGTGCACGTGGAAGGTGCCTTTTATATCCTTTATATCCACGAGCTCGGGGAGTTTTCCTTGCTCGGCAGCTTCTATCTCACCGGTATCCTCGCGAAGCTCGGGCTCGATATAGGCGAGCCCGAGCTTCTTATAAATTTCTTCTTCGTCCTTCAGGTGAAGAAGATCTTCACCCTTAAAGAGCCCATATTCGTTGAGTTTGAGACCTTTCTTTTTGGCAATGCCCCTCAATTTCACATTATGCTCTTTGTTCCCGGTGAAATACAAGAGGGCATAGGGAAACTGCTTTTCGCCGACCACTCTGAGATCCGCCTCGATACCGGACTTGAGGCGACAGGAGGTCTTGGTCTCACCCGAGACCAGTACATCTTCCACTTCAGGCAACGACGCAAAGAACGATGAGATACGCTCCGCATCGCCGCCACCCACAAGTATGTCAATGTCCCTCACGATCTCTTTCCGCCTTCTGATGCTCCCGCATACTTCTACGGCGCTGCCTTTGGCCTCCTTCTCGAGTTTTTCTTTAATACCGTGCGCAAGAGGATAGACGTCTCCAACAAGGTATTCACCCTTGTGACGTCCCACAAATTCTATGCCCTTAAGGATCTTTTCCTGTGTCTTCTCGCCGAAGCCGCTAAGGTTTACAAGCCGGTTTTCCTTACAGGCGTATTCGAGCTCCCCCACATTGGTGATTCCGAGATCGTCATAGAGGACTTTGATTTTCTTTGGTCCCAGATTGGGTATCTGCATAAGCTCCAGAAGCGATTCGGGCACTTCCTTTTTCAATTCCTCGAGATAGGACATTCTGCCTGTTTGTGAATACTCCTCGATCTTGGCAGCTATGGCTTCCCCAATCCCCTTGATGTCTTGAAGCTTTTTCTCTTTTATCACGCGATCGAGATCATCGACGCCCGATAGGATCTTTGCCGCGTTATAGTACGCCCTGGACTTGAAAGGGTTCTCACCCTTGATTTCGAGAAGCGAAGCGATCTCTTCGAGGATGTACGGGATCGATTTGACGGCCATCCTTTATTATCCTATAGGGTAAACAGCAAGTCAACGAGCAGGGAGGCCTGATTCCTCTTGCTTTCCCCCTCCCCATCGGGTATCCTTCACCTATAAGGATTCAATATGGCCGGCAGAGGCAAACTCAAATACTTCATAGAACCGCTCTTTGACGAGTTGAAGAAGGAGTATTGCTACGTATGCTGCCAACGCATCAAAGAGAATGACGGCATATACATCGGCCAAAACAAGTGGCGCCACAAAAAGTGCAAACCAGGCAGCACTCAATGGCTTAAAAGCCCTCTCAGCAGGGAAGAATCAACGAGCCTCATAATCAAGTAAACCCTTTGCGCAACGAGAGAGCCAGAGGTCTGCTTCACATTGGCCATATTCCGATAGCTCGCACCGCGGGGCAAGGGCATGGCCAGATATTATACGAATGAATGCGGTCTCATATTAGAAGAAAAAGGCGCTCCGAATGGAGCGCCTTTTTTGGGTTTCATTTTTTAGAGTTTCTCTTTTTAGAGTTTCTCTTCACCAACCCTCATCGTGTAGAACGAGCGGTATACAAAGACGATGGCGATGATGAAGAAGAGCACTCCGAGCCCAACTTTCAAGCCCTTATTTGACATTGTCACGGCGATCTCCGTGGCTAGCAGGCCGAAGAGGGTCGTAAACTTGATGACGGGGTTCATGGAGACCGAGGAGGTGTCCTTGAAAGGATC
>DATKMQ010000025.1 GCA_035541755.1 Syntrophorhabdaceae bacterium | reverse complement strand
AAAAGTCATAAGGGATAATCCATTAACCGGCGTTGGTTTAAACAATTACTGGCTGTACACGCTTCAGGACAGAAATCACTATCAAAGTCCGGGGTCTGCAGTTCATAACGTTTATCTCAACATCTTGGCGGAGACTGGTGTCGTTGTCTTCTCGATATACCTTATATTTCTTGGCACCATTTTTGTGAGATTCAAAAGAATTGTACGGGTATCTGACGGGAATATAAGGCATTGGCTTTTTGCCTCATTTGCTGCGATTGCCACTCAACTCGTCTGTGCGCTATTTATAAGTAACGTGTATAACGAGCCATTTTATCTTGCAGTCGCCATCTTTCTGTCGTTGTTCAATTTACATCGGCAGTCATTGGTCGAAGCAAATAAATCAGTGCCCGCAGGCAAGAAATTGACGGCGACTTGATGAGCTTGCATTGGAACGGCTAAAAATCATTACGTGGATTGATCTTGGGGCTTCATCTTATATTGCAGTACGGTGGTAAACGCCGAATTCTTTCTTGAAACGATGTAAAATGCGGCGTGGATCGGCGATTACATATTAATAAATCAATGCGTGTTTTGAGCTCATCCGTGAAGTCCGTATGACTGAAGCCCATCATCCTGATATACTGCATTTAGAGGCCTGCAACTTTGTTGACAAACCAATGGGTGGGCAGCTCAGCTTCTCTCGCCAACTCATGAAGGCATTGGGTAGCCGTTTAGCGTTGGTCGGATTGTCGAATTCCGCTAATGACCCGATCGGCTCCTGGTTCGACAAAGAGATCAATGGAATCGTTTATCGATTTTTTGCTATCGGCTCGGATATCCATGCTGGCAGCAAGCCGTTTATCCCGAGCCGTTTTACTAATTGGTTTCAGTTCAGACGATATCGAGATCGGATTTTTTCGATCGGCATTCCCAACGTAATAGTTAGTGAACATTCAATATTGATGGCTTTGGATGCCAGGCGAGGGGGTAACCTTTGCTTTTACAGTCCGGGTGTCGATTCACCCTTGTCCATTTCGCGGTATCCTTGGGCCGTGCGGTTCGCCCCGCTCTTCGACCGTTTATTCTTCCGTTCCCTCAATCAGAAAGCAAATTGCATTCTGGCGGCGGCAGACGAGCTGGCTATTGCAGATTTAAGAAGGCGCGCGGGTGAGAGGCTAAGGGGGAAGAATATAATCACATTCCCAACCCGGGTTGATACCGACATTTTTCGTCCGGCTGACCGCCTTGTCGCGCGCGAAAGGCTTGGCCTTCCAAGAGATCATTTCGTTGTTCTAACTACTGGTCGTATTCACTGGGCAAAGGGCTGGTCATTCCTGATTGAATCGTTCAAGCTATTTCTTGACCGATTCCCTGGTTCATTGCTCATTTTTCTTGGCGATGGTGTAGAGCGTAAATTGCTCGAACAGAAAGCCTCTGATTTAGGTATGCATCGAAATGTTGTCGTGGCAGGGTACCAGCCCCCGTTTTCAGTAGCCGTTCACCTCCAGGCTGCTGACTTATTTGTCATGGGATCATTAAAAGAAGGTTGGAGTACTGCGCTGGTGGAAGCATTGGCGTGCCATATCCCCATCGTGACGACACGTTTCAGCAGCGCGGATACCATTGTTCGACAGGGTGTGAATGGTTTTGTAGTGGATCGGGATGTACTAGAATTTTCACAAGCCATGAAGAAGGCCCTTAGCCTAGGCGAGATAACCACGTATGTCAACGATATAATCGATCGCTATGCTTTGAAAAATCTTGAACGAGATCTCTTCAGGGCGTGGCCGATACTTCCGATAAAGTAGTGAAGGAACGGAGGGAACAATCATGTAGGTCGACTCTGCGCCAAGCAATAATTTCAGATGCTTTGGAGTGAAAGGTATCGGTGTACATAGCGAAGGACACCAGGAATGATTTAGGAGATCAAAATGAAGTCATATTTACTTGCCTTGGTTAGATATCTTAGGATAAAAAGGGCACTTTCCAAGAAGTTCATTACCCATGGTAAAGGAATATTTATTGGGCGTGATGTGGCAATGTGGGCACCGCACCACATCCGTCTTGGCAATCACGTAACCATAAGCAGTCAATGCCATATTATGGCCAACTGCACGATCGGAGATTATGCCGGGTTGGCCAGTCGCGTAGCCTTTCTTGGACGGCTGGACCACGACTATAAAACTGTGGGCACACCCTTCCGCTTTGCGCAATATGTCGGCAGCAGAGGCATGCGAGGAACATACATTCAGGAGGAAGACGAGGTCACAATTGGCGATGAGGTATGGATTGGATACCAGAGCATCATTCTCACTGGGGTAAGAATCGGACGCGGAACGATTATTGCTGCAGGTTCGGTTGTGGTTCATGATACGGAGCCGTACTCGATTGTCGCCGGGGTACCCGCCAAGAAGGTTGGAATGCGCTTTACCGATGAACAAATTATTGCTCACGAAAGTAAGATAGCTAGCGGTACTTTCAAGCATTCGCTACTAGGGTTTGATTACGATATTGTTAATTCGGTACGGCGTGAAAAATAACCTCGCCGATAAGAACGTTTTTTGGACCCGAGAAGAGAGGGGACTCTGCGATTTCCCTGACTCAATTTGAGTAGAAAAGCTCGGCAATTGTACATTCGGACAATATAGATGCGATACGCTTTGCAGGTTCTTTGCGTGTGTTTGGTAATTGTTTTAATTAACGTCAGCAAGGCTCTACCACAGGGACCAGATCAAGAACTAGAGCCAATCAGAAAATTTTATGTCGCAACCGACGGAGATGATCGATTTAGTGGTACCCATTCGATACCTGATCCGTCTGGTACGGATGGACCATTTGCCACGCTTCAGAAAGCGCGTGATACTGTTAGGGCTTTAAGAGCAAAAGGGTCGGGAGATGCCTTCTCTATAATAGTGCGTGGCGGAAGATATGAACTGAGTGAAACACTTGTGCTCGGCCCGGAGGATTCAGGAACGGAATCCCATCCTTTAGTGTATAGGGCGTTCGACAACGAAAAACCCGTACTTACTGGCGCGAAGAGAGTTAATAATTTCGAACCGTACAAGGGTAAAATTCTTCAGGTGAGATTGGGTCAATCTACGGGCAAGGTTCGTTCTGTTCGGGAGCTATTCGCGGACGGAAAACGGCAGATACTTGCTCGCTATCCCAACTATGATCCACGAGATCCCATAGGCGGAGGTTTTTTGTATGTAGCAAGTCCTGATGGAAACGAGAGCAAACGAAAGTTCAGGTACCGAGGTGGAGACCTGCGCGAGTGGGCAAACCTGCGAAATGCCGAAGTATTTATCTATCCGGGCTATAATTGGGGAGGTGGGGTTCAGACTATTCTTTCCATTGACAAGAACAGGCGGGTGATAACCCTCGCTAATGACGTTCCTAACGAGATCAAGATGGGCAATCGATACTACTTTCAGAATGTATTCGAGGAACTAGATTCTCCCGGGGAATGGTATTTTGATAAAGAGAGAGAAATCCTCTACTATTGGCCGCCGGATAATGTGGATCTGGCAAAGATTACTGTTCCAACCGTTAAATCCATCTTGGAAATTAGAGGCAAAAGATTGGGGGAAAGGTACTACGGTACTCCCGCTGATATTAGGTTTGAGGGTTTTACATTCGAGGGTTGCGAAGGTAGCGCTGTCGTTGTCACGGGGGCAAGACGGATAACAATAGCGCGGAGCACCATACACAATGCCGGAGGAAACGGGGTTGAGATTCATGATGGTTTTGAGAATTTGGCTTTCGGAAATGATATTTATGACATTGGCGGCTCAGGCATTACTATTTCCGGGGGCGATCAAAATACGCTCACCCCGGGCAACAACCGGGCTGAGGACAACTATATCTTCCATGTAGGCGTTCTTTTGAAGGACAGCAGCGGGGTTTATTGCCAAGGAGTGGGAAATGTAGTATCTCACAATCTGATTCATTCGACCCCGCGCGTGGGGATCTGGTTTGATGGAAATGACCACCAGATCGAATATAACCATGTCTACCAGGTAAACCAGGAGACCCAAGATAGCGGCATAATCTACGGCAGCCAAATTGATTGGACAAAGCGTGGTAGTGTTATTCGGTTTAACTATCTTCATGATAGTGGCGGGTATGGGAGAAGTAGACCGGAAGACCCCTGGCAAAGGCCTTTTGAGACATATGGCATTTACTTAGACGACTGGACAAGTGGTACATCGGTTTATGGAAATATAGTAGCCAATACGACTACCGGCGGTATTCTCATTCATGGCGGCAGGGATAATGTTGTGCAGAACAATGTGATAATCGATGGTGGCTCTCTAGGCCAAATGGTTTACTCAGCTTGGCCCCCCGATCATCCTGTAGCCCAAAAATTGCTTCCTGCAATGTTCACTAAGGTACGGGAAACGCGCTACAAGAAATACCCCGAATTATCGACAATTACGGATATTGCTACCGGTGCGAAAATGTCTGGCAATACTTTTGTCCGGAATATTGTCTATTATAAGGGCCAACGCTCAGTGCTTTACGGTATATACAATGGTATCGACTTAGATACCACCAAATCGGATTATAATGTCATATACCACGCCGGTTTACCATTGCATGTCTTCTTAATACGATCGACCACTCAAATACCTTCCGACGATTGGAGTGCTTGGAGAGATCGGGGGTTAGATACTAATAGCAAGATAGCTAATCCACTCTTTGCCGATCCTGACAAAAATGACTTTAGTCTATTGCCTGAATCCCCGGCCCTGAAGATGGGCTTCAAACCAATTCCAATCGGGGAAATAGGCCCGTACAATAATACATTGCGCGCAACTTGGCCAGTCAATTAACGAGCAACGCTATCGTAAAATCGATGCAGCAGTTAATTCTGCCGCGGCTTATAGCTACTCGCCCATGGAGACGTGGCCGACAAAATTAGCAATTTGATACGTGATAAATAAGAATTCTTAATGATGCGCGGTCATGCGCAGAACTTATTTGAGGAAACGTACTGCTGAAAGAACTTTTCCAATCCTCACGAGAACTACGAAAGGACAGCTGGGAGCGCCGGCTGAAGCAGAACATATATGGATAGGGACCGCAGCAAAATATTGAAGTTCCTTGATTACACAATCAGCTCCGGTGGCAAGTTTGAAGACGTTTTGGCTGGATTCAGCCTTGTTAGGTCTGGGAAAACAGGGCACTATATGGCCTGTGCCAACCCGCATTCCCTGGTAATTGCTTCCAAAGACGCGGCCTTCAAATCCTCTCTCCAGAATGCGGATATACTGCTTCCCGACGGCGCAGGCATTGTTCTGGCGGCAAGAATTCTGTGTCGCCCTATCAAAGAAAGGGTGGCCGGTTCCGATTTTTTTCTCGGCCTGTCAGAGGTGGCAGAAAAAGAGGGGCAACTCAAATATTTCTTTCTTGGATCAACTCAGGCAGTGCTTGAACGAATTCAAAAGAGGTTAGCCGTCGATTATCCTTCCATAAGATTGTGCGGGGTCTATTCCCCCCCGTACAAGGAAGAGTTTGACGACGAAGACAATAAAGTCATGATTGACCTCATCAACGAAGCAAGACCTGATGTTCTCTGGGTGGGTATGACAGCTCCTAAGCAGGAAAAGTGGATATTTCAAAACAGAAATAGACTTAACGTTCCATTTACCGCCGCCATCGGGGCAGTTTTTGACTTTTATGCGGGATCAATTGAAAGGCCATCCGAACGCTGGCAGAGACTCGGACTCGAGTGGTTGGGCAGATTTCTGAAAGAACCCCGCAGGCTGTGGCAAAGGAATCTTATCTCAATGCCTATCTTCCTGTATTGGGTTATGAGGGCAAAGTTGCACAATATGGTTGCGAGGCATGATTCATGCTGAAATTCTTTAAGGAAATTACGATAAAACCGGTAAGTTGGGTCAGAGGCGGAATATATGTCGTATCTTTGCTTTTGGTGTACGACTCATCGTTGCGGTGGTTGGTTTTTGAAGATTGGTCAAGGGAAGACTATTCATATGGTTATATCATTCCCGTAGTGGTTATCTATCTCATTTGGGAAAACCGACTAAGATTAGCCTCTATTTTGCCGCTTCCGACATGGAAAGCGTTTGGGCTGGTTTGTGTTGGCATTGCGCTTTTCTGGCTTGGGGAGCTAGCAGGGGAGCAATATACCCTTTACATTTCACTTTGGCTAGTTTTCGTTGGAATTATCTGGCTACACAACGGTTGGGACAGACTAAAAGTAATCTTGTTCCCTTTGATATTTATGTTGGCCATGTTCCCCCTACCTTATTTTCTCACCAACAGAATTACTTTTCAGCTAAGGCTCATTTCTTCAAAACTCGGCGTCTGGATGCTCCACCTCTATGGGATGTCGGCATACCGCGAGGGGAATGTTATCGATCTTGGATTTACCCAATTGCAGGTGGTTGACGCGTGCAGCGGTCTTCGATACGTCATGCCTCTCATGGTCTTAAGTCTCCTTCTCGCGTACTGGTTCAGGGCGCATTGGTGGAAAAGGGTTGTCCTTTTTTTATCGTCCATACCACTTGCTATTGTTGTGAATAGCTTTAGGATCGCCGCAACTGGTGTGCTCTATAGTTTCTTCGGCGCTCAGGTTGCTGAAGGCTTCTTTCACGCGTTCTCGGGCTGGCTCATCTTCATGTTTGCCATTCCATTGCTACTTGCAGAGATGTGGATTTTGCGGCTTTTACCGCCGAGAAAGCAAACGGAAGGGGCGAAGGGCGCGATCTTTGCCAAGACCATGAGCGAGGGAGACAAAGAAGACAAAAATGGAAGATCGCATATCGAGAAAAGTAGAAAAGGCGACTTCAGAGTGTTACTGCAACCGATGTTCCTGGCAACTGTCATAATTCTCATATTGACGTTCTCGTTGTCGCGGGGCGTCGACTTTCGACAAAAAGTGCCTATTAGCAAACCTTTCAGCCAGTTCCCGATGCGGGTGGGCGCGTGGCACGGAGCTCGAGGAGAGATGGAACAGGAATTTCTCGATGTGCTGAAATTCAGCGATTATATTATGGCCGACTATACGGACCGGTCTGGTAAGTCGGTTAATTTTTACGTGGCCTACTATCAGGACCAGCGAAAAGGCGAATCAATCCATTCTCCGGAGACATGCCTTCCCGGAAGCGGGTGGGACTTCAACGAGGCGGGAAACGTCATCATTCCGGCGGGCGGTGGAAGAAGTCCCATGAAGGTAAACAGGGCATTCATAATAAAGGATAGCTCCCGCGAACTCGTCTATTATTGGTTCCCCCAGAGGGGAAGGATACTGACCAACCTGTATCAGTTGAAGATTTACACGTTCTGGGACGCCCTGACAAAAAGAAGGACAGATGGAGCACTGGTGCGTATAATCACACCCGTCTCAGAAAAAGAAAAACTCGTAGATGCGGAGGCAAGGCTACAGGGCTTCGTGCAAGAAATCGTGCCAGTGCTGGATGAATATATACCAAAATAAGCCGTATTGAATCCGATCCTACATGTGCATGAAGTGCGAGATATATGACCGTTGAAGAAGGTAAGGGACGTATGGGCTTTAATTCCCGCTTTAGAAGGGAAGACATGGACCGCAATCTATACAATGCGAAACGACAGGGTCCGTCTTATCTCAGTGCGGCGAGCGCGAGCCAGGGAGGTAATGCTGTATGAAGGCAAAACGGTTGGCTAAGACCGCGGCGGAATTCGATGCCAGGTTCGATCGCGGCGAGGATATTCATAAACTCACAGATATGGCGAAAGCAAAGATTACCCGTCCGGGCAAAAAGATCCGTATCACCCTGGACGTGCCGGAGGCTTTGGTGCGGGATATTGACGTCGTGCGCGAGCGCATCGGTGTGGACCGGGGAGCACTCATTAAAATATGGCTTCATGAGCGAATTACGCAAGAACAGAAGTGAGAAAACGGGGTCGAGTACAAATGACAGGATGGGTAGCAGGTTCGTACCGCACGCGTCCCGTGCTCAGAATGACAAAGACGCATCTGTCTCGCCTAAGAACACAAGAGAACACGTCGACTATTGAGTAACTAAGCTACAGAAGTGTTTCTCCTATGATCTATCTTACGACATTACTCCTGTCTCTTTTTCTGACCATCACTTTGATTCCTTTCTCCATAAGGATCGCAGAAAAGGTCAAGGCGCTCGACATACCGGATGAGCGAAAAGTGCACACCGTGCCCATACCGCGCATCGGCGGCATTGCTATGGCCGTCGGGACCTTCGTTTCCATGCTGCTATGGGCGTCGCAGAACAATTTCCTGAGAGGATACGCCATCGGAGCGGGCATCATAGTGCTCTTCGGTATCATCGACGACCTTAAAGACCTGGGCTATAAGGCCAAGTTCTCAGGTCAGATGATAGCGACCCTCGTCGTAATCTTTTACGGCGGACTCAAGATTACGAATCTCGGCATGCTGCTCCCCGATAACGTAACTCTGCCAGAATGGGTCTCAATCCCGCTTACCCTCGTATTCATCGTGGGTGTCACCAACGCGATCAATCTTGCCGATGGCCTTGACGGCCTTGCGGGGGGCATCTGCCTGCTCAGCTTTTGTTGCATCGGGTACCTTGCGTTCCTTGAAGACAACACAATCATCGCCCTCCTCTCCCTTTCCATTGTTGGCGCGATCTTCGGTTTTCTCCGGTTCAATACGTACCCGGCGTCGCTCTTTATGGGTGATACGGGCAGTCAGTTTCTCGGATTTTCATTGGTTACCACCTCTATTGCCCTGACCCAGGGCGATACCGCGCTGAGCCCGGTGCTGCCACTCATAATTTTTGGTTTTCCCGTGCTCGATACTGTTACGGTCATGTTCGAGCGTGTAAGCGAGAGACGCCCACTCTTCTCGCCAGACAAGAACCATTTTCATCATCGGCTCATAGGCCTGCGTCTCTATCATACGGAGGCCGTTCTTATCATCTACATCATTCAGGCCGTGCTCGTCACCTCGGCCTTTGTCTTTCGATTTTATTCAGATTGGGTCCTCTTAATCGGTTACGCGATCTTTGCCACGATGATACTCACGGCTTTCTTTATGGCCGACAGAACCGGGTTTGTGCTCAGGCGCCAAGGCATCGTCGATACAGAGATCAAGGGCCGCCTCAAAGTCCTCAAGGAGAAAGGCATCTTTATTATCGTCTTTTTCAGGATCGTTGAGTTCGGTGTCCCACTTCTCCTATTCCTCACGTGCTTCATCCCGCGAACAGTGCCGAAAATCTTCGGGATATTTTCAGCGGGCCTTATCGTCTTTATCGTCGCCATATGGTTCCTGAAAAAGCCATGGCTGAGATCGGTACTGACTGTGACCATCTATCTGCTCATACCACTCACCGTTTATCTGAGCACGGCTGACGCCCGCATTTCGAAAGACCTTTTGCATCTTCCCGCGCTATATGATGCCGCGTTTGTCTTTCTCCTTATCTTCGTGATCCTGACCCTGAGATTCACAAGAAGAAAGCGCGGTTTCAAGGCAACGCCCATGGACTTTCTCATCTTCTTTATTGCCCTTGTCGCGCCCTATATCGCAGGCACCTATACGGAATACAAACAAATCGGCGCTGTAGCCGCCAAGACCATTATGTTGTTCTTCAGCTACGAGGTGTTGATGGGGGAATTGCGGGGACAGTTTAACCGGCTCACCTTCTCCACGATATGCTCGCTGCTCGTCATCTCGGCGAGGGGGTTTCTGGGGGGATAGAAGACCGCAGAGAAAAAAACGGGCGACAGGACATAATAGACAAAATCAACCGAGGCTTCTCTCGCGCGCTTCGCTTGGGGCCACAGAGGGCGCAGAGTAAACGAAGCATTTTCTGTTCTTCTCTGTGAATTTCGAGAAAACAGAAATTCACAGGTTGCCGGCCTGGCGGCGGTCAATCAAACACAAAGAAGATAGAATGGAAGTCTCGGCGAGCTTTGGGTGCTCCAATGAGCGAAGCGAATGGGCGAGATGTACGAATCATTTTTGCTATACAGGAGGAAGAAGGTAGATGAAAGCCTATAGATCGGTAGTGTTGTGCATAGTGGTTCTGTTGGCCCTGGTTATGATTGCGGGTTGCGGCGGACCAGAAGCAAAGAAGATGAAGTTCTTCAACAAAGGAAAGACACTTTACGAGAAAGGCGATTTCGTCAAAGCCAATCTCGAGTTTAAAAACGCCTTACAGATCGACCCCAAATTTGCCGATGCCTATTACATGCTCGGCATGGTGTCCATAAAATTGAATAATCCGAATAATGCCTTTGCGGGTTTTTCAAAAGCCGTGGAGCTTGATCCCAATCACGCGAAGGCGCAGGTCGAGATGGGAAAGCTTTTTTTGCTAGCCAACGTTCTGGACAAGGCCATGGAAAAGGCTGAGCTCGGGTTTAAACTCGATCCGAAGAACGAGGACGCGCTCATATTGAAAGGGGCAATTTATCTCAGGCAAAAGGAAGACCAAAAAGCCCTGGCATATTTCGAAGACCTTATTAAACAGGGCATGACGCGGTATGACGCATATATGATCCTGTCCGTGGCCTATGCGCAAAAAGGCGATAAGAAGGGGGCGGAAAACGCTCTCAGGGCAGGGATTGAAAAGAATCCAAAATCCATCTCCCTCTACTATGCCCTTGCGGACCTGTACATAAAGGACCAACGGACAGAGGACGCCATAACGGTTGTTCAAAAGGTAATTGAACTGGAGCCTACAAACGCGGCCCATAAGATGACGCTCGCCAACCTCTACTGGAACGCCGGGCAGCAGCAGAAGGCAACAGATCTTTTGAATACACTCGTGCAGGAAGACCCGAAAAAGGAAGAGCGATGGATACAGAACAGTGCCTTCTACATGGCAAAGAACAAACCTGCTGACGCCGAGAGCACGCTCAAGGAGGGCCTGACCAAAAATCCGAAGAGTTTTAGAATCCGTTTCGCCCTGGCCGAACTCTATGCCGGTACGAATAGGGTCGATGACTCCGTCGCTATTTTGAAAGAATGTCTTGCCATCAAAAAGGATGCAAAGGACCCCGAAGTGATCGAGGCCAAAGATAATCTTGCCAGAATTTATCTGGCGCGACAGAATGTCGCGGATGCGGAGAAACTGACTGATGAAGTGATCAAGGCGAGTCCCAAGAATGTTGATGCCCATTTTCTCAAAGGAAATATTCTGCTTTCCCGCGGAGACGGCCCCGATGCCGTGACAGAGTTCAGGACCGTGACGAATGAAAGGCCGCAGTCCATACCCGCTTATATAAGGCTCGCCGAGGCACATATGATGGCTCACGAAACAAACCTCGCCATAGACACCCTGAAGACAGCGCTCAAAATAGATCCCAATTCGAGGGATGCCACCCGAGGTCTGGGTCGGATCTACATGCTGCAGGGCGACTACAAACAGGCCGGCGAATACATACGAAAGGTATTGGATAAGAATCCCGATGACCTGGATGCTCGCGGCGATCTTGGAGACCTCCTGGCCGTTCAGAAGGACTACAAAGGTGCAGAGAGCGAATACGCCAGGATTAAGGCCAAAGACCCTAAGAACCCCTTCGGATACGTAAAGATGGGTGACCTTTATATTCGCCAGGGAAAACCGGACAGGGCCGCGGCAGAATTCGAACAGGCATATAAACTCAACCCCCGGTCGGCCCAGCTTTACACCATTATGATTCAAGCGTATCTTGAGGCGAAAAAGTATGGCAACGCCATCGCGATTCTCCAGGGCAAGATCAAAGAAAACCCCAAAGACGCGCTGTCCTACAATCTGCTCGGCCAGGTCTACGGCACACAAAAAGACTATAAATCGGCCGAGGACTCTTTTCAAAGAGCCATTTCCTTGCAGCCCACCTGGTCCGCTCCCCATAACAATCTCGCACGCCTCTATCTCGTACAGGGCAAGACCGCAGAGGCGACTCGCAAGCTTGAGGAGTCAATCAAAGCAAGCCCGGAGAATGCGGCGGCCTACCTCTCGCTTGCCCAGATTTATAACCAGACAAACGATTTCAAGAAGGCCATTGATGTATACGAAAAACTACTCGAAAAACAACCGAACCTCTGGGTGGCACAAAACGACCTCGCATTTTTGCTGACCGAGCACGGCTCGTCGAGAGACCTCGACAAGGCAAAGACGCTCGCGGAGAAGGCGCAGAAGCTGCGCGCTGACGAGCCTTCTGTCATGGATACCCTGGGCTGGGTCTACTATAAGAAGGGCGAAACCGATCGCGCCATGGACTTCATCGGAAAGGCCCAGTTGAAAAGCTCCGACAACCCCACCATTGCCTATCATATGGGCATGGTCTATTACAAACTCGGCAGAATGGCCGAGGCCAAAGAACAGCTCAGAAAGGCAACGGATGCGAGAGAAGATTTCCCGGGAAAGGACGAGGCAAAAAAGACGCTGGAGAAGATGTAAGAAATTAAGCCCGTGTGGCGCGGTGAGGACCAGGTTAGCCGGGAAACCCTTGGAAAGCCGCATTTAGCCTTGACTTACACAGCCTATCGTGTAAAATAGCTCCTAACAGCTCGATAAAGGAGAGGAAACGTGAAAAAGAATAATATATACATGGTAACGGGCTTGCTCATTGGTCTATTGCTCCTGGTACCGATGGTGCGCGCCGAGGGAGTCCAGACCACGCCCAAGGATGCTCAAGCAGGTAAGGCGAGCGATGCCTACATCCTGGGCCCGGGTGACGCCCTTGACATCTCCTTATGGCGCGATGACGCCCTCACAAAACAGAACATTATAATACTTCCCGACGGCCGGATATCCTTTCCGCTCGCCGGAGAAATCATGGCAGCGGGTAAAACCGTCGACGAGTTGAAGAAAGACATCGCCGAAAAATTGATCGACTACGTTCCCGAGCCTGTGCTTTCGGTAGAGGTGAGACAGGCAAACAGCATGCTCATTTACGTCATAGGCAGGGTAAACACCCCCAACAGATTCCCTGTGAACGCCAATGTGAATGTGCTTCAGGGGCTCGCCATGGCGGGAGGGCTCAATCCTTTCGCGAAAAGAAATGACATAAAGATATTCCGTCAAGAAGAAAAGAAGACAAAGATCTTCCCTTTCAGGTATGACGATGTGGTGGAAGGGAGAAACCTTGAGGAGAATATCGTGCTCCAGAGAGGCGATGTGATTGTTGTCCCATGAGGGCTGTGACGCGCAGGGAGCGAACGGCAAGTGGGAGACAAACAACCCGAAGCGGGCCAAACCATTACACCGAATATGAAAATAAGGCCCTGGGCATTCTCTCTTCTTGTTGTTCTTATGATCGTCCCATACAAAGCGATGGCGGATGATTTCAAATTGACGCCCGCGATAGGAATCAAACAGGAATACAGTGATAACATCCTCTATTCGCCAACAGAGGTGAAAAGCGATTTCCTTTCCACGATTTCGCCGGAGTTGGTCCTTACCGACAAAACCGAGAGGTGTGAACTCATGGCATCCGGAAGGATCGACCAGAGGTTTTATCTACACAACAGTCAGATTAATGGCACGGACCAGTTCTACGAAGGCACCGGCAAATATGCCTTGACTCAGAGACTGAACCTGAACGGAAGGGTTTATTACTCCCAGGATGGGAGGCCCGGTCTAGATTTGCTCACCACAGGTCTGCCGCTCACAAACGTTACGCGGGAGAGGCAGAATTATACCGTTGGATGGGACTACCGACCGTCTGAAAGAAACACATTTACTTTCTCCTATGATTATTTGAGCGATCAATTTAATAGTCTGTACTATAGCGATATGGAGGCCCACACCTTCGATCTCGCAGCAAGTCGCGACCTGGGCTTTATTCGTCCGACCAAGGTAATGATAGATATGAACTATGCCAAATACAACATACCGGCACTCAAAATCGATAATTATGAAGCAACGCTGGGCTTCCAGCGGGCATTCACCGAGAAGTGGAGCTTGAGTGCGAACGGCGGGGCGCGTTACACGGATTCGGTAACCCAGGCCACCGAGCAAATTGTCCAACCCTTTCCGCCTATTCCTTTCTTTCAAGTCATCCCTATAGCCTCGACCGAGACCACTGGATGGGGCTGGATTGGTGCTCTCAGCCTCAACTATCAGGGAGAACACAATGATAGCAACGGCTCCTTGAGCGTAATCCATAACATACTGCCGGCGAGTGGATACTCTGGCGCCACGGAGCGTACGTCCTTTGTGCTCGGCATAAACAAGAGATTTACTTACGAGCTATACGGGACATTCTCGGCATCCTATTACATCAATAAATCGAGTCCGGGTCAGTTCTCGACCCTGAAAATAGACGAGAACAGCACAAGCGTGAGCCCGGGCATACGGTATGAATTCAATAGGGAGAAGTTTCTGGAGGTGTCATACTCATATTCCATCACTAACTATTACGAGTACAGCACCTGGGCTGACCGGAACGCTTTCATGGTCCGTTTCAGAATTCAGCACGACCTGATCAAATAAAGGAGAGCGATGAAGTGTGTATGGTGTTTCAGTCGCTCGCCTTTAGAAAAAGAATGTGAGTCATCATGTGTTTGGCCAGGGATGCGCGAAAAAGAATTTAGATGTGAGGAAAAGAGAAATGTGTATAATATGTAGATATATGAATCGGGGGTAGGCATGGATGAAGATGTAAAAACATTAAGCGATTATCTTGGGATCCTGAAAAGGAGAAAGAAGGGCCTCGTTCTCCCGATCGTCATCGTCTTCTGCATCGCGCTCTGCGTGGTTGTTCTTGTCTCGCCCACATACAGGTCGACATCAACAATCCTCATCGAGGAACAGGAGATACCGCTCGATTTTGTAAGGACCACTATAACGGGGTTTGCCGAACAGCGGTTGCAGACCCTCAATCAAAGGATCATGAGCTCGGTTAAGCTCCTTGAGATCATCAACCGTTTCAACCTCTATGAAGATTTGAAGAAGAAATTGACTACCGAAGAGATCATTGACATCATGAGGAAGGACATTAAATTTACCACGATCAGCGCGGACATCGTGGACCCGCAGAGAGGCGGCACCCCATCACCCATGACCATCGCCTTCACTCTTTCCTATGATGGTAAGAACCCGCAGGTCGTGCAGCAGGTGGATGGCGTGCTTGCTTCTCTCTTTCTTGAAGAGAACCTTAAGGTGAGGGAGGAAAAAGCCCAGGGCGCTTCCAAGTTCCTCGACGAAGAGACCAAAAACCTGCAGCAACAGCTGGCCGAGCTCGACAAAAGAATAGCCGGTTACAAGGAAAAACACGCAACCGAACTACCGGAGATCCTCCAGGTCAATCTGTCGAGTATCGACAGGGTTGAGCGCGATATAGATTACGCGCGGCAGCAGTTGACCACCCTCAAAGAAAAGGAGAGCTACCTCCGGTCCCAGCTCGTTTCAATCCCCACAGATGCGGCAAACCAGGATAGACAACTTCTCAAGGACCTCAAAGCAAAGCTCGTGGACCTGCAGAGCAAATTCTCCGACAAACACCCCGATGTGAAAAAAACAAAGGTCCAGATAGCCGAGCTGGAAAAGCGTCTTGAAGCGAGCCCGTTGCCGGGTGCCAATGGCGATGCCCCCTCAAAAACGGTCTTTTCACCGCTTGACCAGCCCGACAATCCAGCCTATGTGAACCTCGCCTCACAGCTCGTGAGCGCGCAGACAGAGGTAGAGGCCACGAGGCGGCAGATTGAGGAGCTTGAGAAAACGAGAAACAACTATTACCGGAGAATCGAAGCCTCTCCTAAGGTCGAAGAGGCGTACAAGGCGCTCCTCGAGGAACGCAATAGCACACAGCTTAAGGTCGATGACCTCATGAAAAAGACCATGGAAGCAAACGTGGCGCAGGGCCTGGAAAAAGAAAAACTCGGTGAGCGCTTCACCATCATCGACCCAGCAAGGCTGCCGGAAAAGCCGGTCAAACCCAACGTTCCTGCAATCCTCCTGATAGGGCTCTTTTTGGGTATTGGGGCAGGGGTCGGTATGGTTTCCCTGCAGGAATTCAACGACCAGTCAGTGAGAGATCCGAGGACCCTCCAGATGATGAACCTGCCCGTTCTTGTCACCGTTCCCGAGATCGTGACAGATAAGGACACTGAGCGCCGAAGAAGATTGCGCAACAGGATAGTGATCATCGGAATAGTCGTGGTCGTGGTGGGCATCATCGCATTTCATTTCTTTGTTATGGACCTCGATATTGTGTGGGCGCGCATCATGAGGAAATTTTAGTAGAGGTTCTTATAGCTGATGCTCGGACAAGGAGGCAAATAAGTGGCTGAAAAAAAGAAGGGTTTTTTTGAGGACGTCTTTCACAAAGTGAAAAGGGGGGCACAGGGGCCCAAGCCGGTCGGGTATCCTACACAGGAGGCCCTGTCCTCTGATTTCACCCGCGCAGAAAAGCAGCAGGCGGGCTTCGTATCGCCGAACTACACCACGTCGAAAACGGTCAAGCTCGACATGAGGACGCTGGCGGATAACCGTTGTGTCGCAATCTTTCCCTATGCCAAAGAGACGGAAGTTTACAAAGTGCTGCGTACCCAAATACTCAGGTATACCAAGGAAAAGGGCGGAAATACATTTATGATTACGAGCGCACAGCCTGGCGAAGGCAAGACCTTGACCGCAATCAATCTTGCCTTTACTTTCGCGAAGCTTTTCGAGCAGACGGTGCTTTTAGTGGACGGCGATTTGAGACAGCAGAGCATTCATAAGCAACTCGGGTTTGAAAGCGACAAAGGACTCGGCGATTACCTTGTGGACAATAGACCGGTCTCGGAGATTATCACCTGGCCCAGTGTGGACAAGCTTACCCTTATTTCAGGAGGCAGACTGATTCATGAAAGCACCGAGCTTTTGGGCTCTACGAGAATGGCAGACCTTGTCCGTGAGATGAAGGACCGTTATCCTGACCGATATGTATTTATCGATGTGCCGCCCATTCTCTCAAGTGCCGACGCGCTCGCCTTTGTGCCTCTCGTTGATTATATCATCATGGTGGTCCGTGCCGGCGTCACGTCAGTGAACGATGTCAAGAAAGCCACAGAGCTTATTTCTCAGGACAAGGTAATCGGCTTTGTACTGAACCGGTATAATTCGCCGGCGCCAGCCAATCCGCCGGGCGACTAATATATCCACTTCACACGACAAAAGAGGCAGAGTGACCCTCTGCCTTTTTTGTTTTTCTATCTCACCCCGCTTTATCTTCGCCTCACGTCACCCTCTCTAAAGCACGCCGAAGTTCTTCTTCCAGCGCAGCCTTGAACAGGTCTACCTTGTACTCGTTTTGCTCCATCGGGCTCGCCTGTGCCATGACTACAGATTGGGCTTTGGCGATGGTGGCGCGGTCGAGGCTCCTCCCCGTTATCACTTCCTCTACCTCTTTGGAACGCCACGGCACAGGGGCGGCGCCGGAGAGCGCCACGTGCGCCTTCACGACCCGGTGCCCATCAAACTGGATAGCGAGCGCCACCCCCGCGAGGGCAAAATCCCAGGAACCGCGCGCCCTGATTTTGCGATAGAAACTGTAATGTCGCGGCAGGGCCTTAGGGATCGCGATCTCAGTCACGACCTCCTGGGGTTTGAGCACCGTCTCCCGCGTCGGGTCCTTGGCAGGGCTTACGTAGAAGTCCTCTACAGCGATCCGTCGTGTACCATCCGGTCCCTTGACCACAACCGATGCATTGAGGGCAATGAGCATAGGGGCCACATCCGAAGGGTGGACCATGTAACAGTTCTCGCCGCCCAGGACGCAATGAAATTTGTTCTCCCCCATCATCGCAAAACACGTATCGCCGCCTTTTCTCACGCAGTTGAACTCACCCCGGTAGTACCAGCAGCGCGGTTTCTGACAGAGATTTCCGCCGAGCGTGCCCTGATTCCTGAGCTGCGGGCTTGCCACCTCACCGGCCGCTACAGCGAGACCGGAAAAAAGACGGGCAACGACCGGACTTGCAGCAATCTCGGCAATTGTCGTGAGACTGCCAATGGATACCCCATCCGGCGTCTCAGCGATTCCGGAAAGCCCTTTGATTCCCCGGATCGCGACGACCCGCTCCACTGGAAAGATTCGGTCACGCACACAACCCAGAAGGTCTGTGCCGCCTGCATGAATCCTCGCGTTGCTCGCGGAAAGGTGCTTTATGGCCTCGTCCACCGACCGGGCTCGAATGTACGCGAAAGAAGGCATCATGAGCGCACCCCCTTTGCCTTTTTCAAGCCTGCAATCAATCTCGGCGGCGACATGGGCGTATCGGTGAACCTCACGCCCGTCGCATGATAAATCGCATTGGCAATTGCCGGGGCCGTGGGAATGGTCACGGGTTCTCCCAGGCCCTTGCTGCCCGTGCTGTTGGCTTTGTCGTCGGGCACATCAATCGGCACACTCATAACCTCTGCGGGTACATCCATAGACGTAGGGAGTTTGTAGTCGTGCCAGTTCCGATTAACGAGTTTTCCCGTCTGGTTCTTGTCTAAGATCCGTTCTTCGGTCATGGCGAGACCGATGCCCATGGTGATCCCGCCGATCACCTGATTGTCGTAGGTCAGCCTGTCCATCACGCGGCCGCTGTCGTTGGCGGATACGAAGCGGAGGATTTTCGCCTCGCCCGTTTCCGTGTTCACTTCCA
>DATKMQ010000024.1 GCA_035541755.1 Syntrophorhabdaceae bacterium | reverse complement strand
CACGAAATACGCCCTTTTCACCTCAATGATGTCTGACGTTATAGTAACATAGTCGCCGTATCTCAAAGGCTCGATGAGATCAAGATAGACTTGCTTGATAATAACGTAGGTTCCCAGCGATTCCCATTCGGGAAGAGATATACCGATAGATATGAGATATTCGAACCATGACTTTTCGAAAAACTTGAGGTAGTTGGCATAGTAGACCACTCCGCCAGCATCGGTGTCCTGATAATAGATGCGCGTCGAATACATGAGTCCATCTCCTCCGTCTTCATGCCCCGGGTTCGTCCATCCGTCCTTTAAGCCGATAGATTCTCGTGCTTCCCACGCCTTTGAGTCTCACGGTCCGACCTCCGTCGGTTGTCAAAATTCCTTTGACGGTATCGGCCACCGCCTTGGACACAATGATCTCAAGGGATTGAGCTTGACCACACAGCCGGGCGGCTAGGTTCACTGTGCTACCTATAACGGAGAAATCCATATGCTCAGGACCTCCTATGTTGCCTCTCAACAACTCGCCGCAATTGATCCCCATACCTATGGGAGGGGGTGTGCCAAGTGGAATACCTTTGATGTTTTCGAAGGAATCCACAATCTCCAGCGCGGCGTTGCAGGCGTCCAGCACATGGCTTTGAGCGTCAAATACCGCGAGCAGTCCGTCACCGGTAAACTTATCGATGTATCCGCCGAACTGATGGACGATCGTAATCTGTCGTGAGGCGAGGTCACTGATCGATTTGAATATGTCTTCAATCCTCTTGTTTAACGTTTTTTCGGTGAAGCCTCTCATATCGGAAAAAAGGATCGTCGCATGAATCTTTTCAGTCCCGCCGAGCCCGGCCTTCTCGCGTGCGCGACTTGAGATATACCTGCCGAGAGTTCTTAAGACCCTGAAGTTTTCGACCTCCCCACTGCGTCTTTTGAGAAAATTTATTACATAGGCGAGAAGCAGCTCAGGATCTATGGGTTTCTCGAGAAGGCCGTCAGCGCCTGACTCCATGGCGGTAACCTGCTCGTGGGTACTAAGTGACGACACGAGAAAGATGATGGGGATAGGCCCTATATTGGGGTCCAGCCGCAAGGAAACGCAGAAATCAAAACCATTTGCACGGGGCAGGTCTGCGTCTATGACGATCAGGTCTGGAGATTCCTTTTTGAGAAGATTGAGGGCATCTGTCTCACTTACGGCTTCAAGAACCTCTATGCCGTGAGGCCTCAAAGTTTTTTTGCTTATGCGCATACTCCGGGGGTCTGCGGCCAACAAGAGTACCTTGAAATGATAGTATTCTTCTGAGATTAAGCGCAAACCGGTCGGATCAGCCGGACTTCTCGTACATTTCTTTTGTTCCCTTGCGTTTGTCATTGTGGTACCTTTAAGTACCATACCACAAAAATTGCAAATAAACCTCACTCTCGGCGAAAATATATGCCCCAAAACACCTATCAGTGGCTTGTTTTTTCGTTCTTTTATGTATAGATTTATTAAACAGCAGTTGAATTCTGGTTGTGCGATCGCCTGGAGGGAGACTTATGAGGGCCGTAGAAATCAAACCGGATATTTACTGGGTCGGGGCAATCGACTGGGGAGTAAGGGATTTCCACGGATACGTCACGCCGAACGGCACATCGTACAACAATTATCTCATTAAAGATGAGCAGTTGACGCTCGTGGACACCGTAAAAGAGGATTTCGCCACGACTGCCCTTGATAATATCAGGAATATAGTGGAACCAGGTCGTATCTCGAATGTGGTCATCAATCATATCGAGCCCGATCACGCAAGTGCCCTTGAGGCGGTCATGAAACATATGCCTCAAGCCACAATTTATATCACCGAGCGAGGAAAAAAAGGTCTCGACAGGTCTTTTGACACATCGCGGTGGGCTTTTAAGATCGTAAAGAGTGGTCAAACCCTGAATATCGGACGGTACAATCTGCTTTTTCTCGAGACGCCGATGCTCCACTGGCCCGATTCCATGGTAACTTACGTGAAGGAGGCTAAACTTCTTATTTCCCAGGATGCGTTCGGACAGCATCTGGCCAGTGCTTCACGTTTTGACGACGATTTTCTTTCGTCTCATTCGGAATATGAGCTTGATGATGCCGTCATCGATTATTATGCGAATATCCTCATGCCTTTCGGAAAGTTGATTCAAGGCAAGATTGAGGAGATCGTGAAACTGGGCATCGAGATCGATATGATCGCACCTGATCATGGTCTCATATGGAGGAAGGACCCCAAAGGAATCCTGAAGAAGTACCTGGATATGGCGAACGGCAAGGCGGAGCCGGCTGTCGCGCTTATTTACGACACCATGTGGCACAGCACGGAGCTCATGTCCGTACCCATGATTCAGGGGATCAAGGATGCGGGCGTGCATTGCAGGGTGATAAAACTCAGGGCCACGCCCATGAGTGTGGCCATCAAAGAGTTTTGGAAGGCGAGAGGTTGTCTTATAGGCTCACCCACTTTGAACAATGGTATGTTTCCGTCCGTTGCTGAATTTCTCTATCATCTTAGCGGCTTAAGGCCCACCAGGAGAATCGTTGGCGCCTTCGGAAGCTTCGGCTGGGGTGGTGGAGGAGTGAAGGAGGTCTACGAGCGATTGAAACAAATGGGTCTCAAAAGCGTGGAGCCGGGAGTTCAGACGGCCTATAAACCATCGGCGGAAGAGAGCGAGCGGTGTTATGAGTTCGGAAAACAGTTTGCCGAAAGCATGAAGACGTATCACGCTGAGATAGGCTAGCGCAAAGCCGGGCTCATGGACGCGCTCCTTTTGTCTTAATTGCCACTACGATATGAACAACAACTTAATGAGGAGGGCTTAAACATGTCAAAAACAGAAGAGAATCTTAAGGAAGCCTTTGCCGGCGAATCGCAGGCGAACAGAAAGTATCTGGCTTTCGCAAAAAAAGCAGACCAGGAAGGGTTCAAACAGGTCGCCAAACTATTTCGTGCCGCCGCCGAGGCGGAGACGATTCACGCGCATAACCACTTGAAAGAGTTAAAGGGCGTGAGGAGCACAAAAGAGAACCTTCAGGAGGCCATAGCTGGCGAAACCCACGAGTTTAAGTCCATGTACCCGGGTATGATCGACGAGGCAAAGACATCGGGCAACGCCGGCGCTTCTCAGAGTTTTACCTATGCCAATGAAGTGGAGAAGGTCCATGCAAAGCTGTATCAGGAAGCCTACGACGCTCTCGGTAAGAACAAGGTAGCCGACTATTATGTGTGCAGGGTGTGCGGACATACGGTCGAGGGCGAGCCGCCCGATGAATGTCCGGTCTGCAAGTCAAAGAAGGCGGCTTATTACAAAGTTGAATAGGCTTTTAGCGGTGAATGTCGGCCTTTAAGCGCCTCACCCGTGAAAAGAGTCATCAGGCCTGGCGTTTAAAGGCCTTATTAGGCCAGAGGAAGACATGCTGAAAGTGGTTGCGTTTAGAGGCAGCCCGAGAAGGGGAGGAAACAGTGATATTCTCCTTGACGAAGTTTTAAAGGGTGTGAACGAGAAAACGCACGAGAGCGTGATATTTACGCTCAATGATATGAATATCAGACCTTGCCAGAACTGCGGGGGTTGCGACGACACAGGCAGATGTGTCATCACGGATGATATGGCCGCCATTTACTCGGCGATTCGCGAGGCCGACCGGGTCGTGGTGGCTTCCCCGATTTTTTTCTTCGGTCTTTCTGCGCAGACCAAAACCATGATTGACCGTTGCCAGGCTTTCTGGAGCGAAAAGTATCTGCTGAAGAAGACCATTCCGTCAGGTTCGTCCGGGCGAAAGGGACTTCTGCTTCTTGTGGGCGGCATGAAGAGGCAAACGGGGGTCCAATGTTCAGAAGCCACGGCCACCGCGTTTTTTCGTACGATCAGCGTAGCTCAACACGAAACGCTGAGCTATCTTGGCATTGACGCCAGGGGAGCGATCCTCGCCCAGACAACAGCGCTTGAGCAAGCATACGAAGCCGGTCAAAGGCTCACCAATCCTTGACTCTCGTCAATCTCTCGATTGACATTAAAGGGGTCGCATAGTATAAACAATTGCATGAGTCAGCGCCAAAAGGCCATACCATCATGAGCGGCCAGGTTTCCCCTATTACGTTGCTTGAAGAGGGCCAGGAGGGTATTGTTTACCTGTTGTCCGGGGGCGAGGGATTTGTAAGCAGGCTTGCCGGTATGGGTATTATCGTCGGAACGAGCATTAAGGTGTTAAGAAACAGCGGCGGACAGATCATTGTGCTCGCTTCCGACACGAGAATAGCCTTAGGAAAAGGCCAGGCAGACAAGATCCTTGTTGTCAAAAAGGAAGCCGAAGACGCGGCAGAGGCGGCAAAGGATGGAAAGAGGCTCGTGGTGGCCCTGGCGGGCCAACCCAATGTAGGCAAAACAACAGTCTTTAATCTTCTGACCGGTCTTTCCCAGCACGTGGGCAATTGGCCGGGTAAGACCGTGGAGATAAAGGAAGGCACCTATCTCGCACAGGACGGCGTGGAGATGAGGCTCGTCGATCTTCCTGGTACGTATAGTTTGAGCGCCTTTTCTGAGGACGAGCGGGTTGCACGGGAGTTCATCATTCAGGAACACCCGGACGTGGTCGTGGTGGTCGTGAATGCGTCGGCATTAGAAAGGAGCCTGTATCTTCTGGCCGAGCTGCTTCTTTTGAAAACTCCGGTGGTCGTGGGCGTCAATATGTTTGATGTGGCTTCCGCGCAAGGCCTGCACGTCGATGTAGAGGCGCTGCGCAGGTCGCTTCGACTTCCCGTTGTTGAGATGATTGCCACAAAGAACAGGGGCATCAGGGAACTCGTCTCGGAAATTATCCGGGTATCCAAAGATCGGTCGCATTACAATCCTCGCATACCCGAGGTTCTGTCAGATCACAAGGATATTTACACGCGTCTTGCGGAGCTCGTTAATGATCACGTTCCCCTGCCGTACACCGGGGAATGGATCACCGTGAAGCTCATGGAAGGCGATCCTGAGGTAACCGACACAATGAAGGGGATTTTGCCCGCTCCCCTGTGGAAGGAGATCGAATCGCTCCTCATTAAACACGAAGATGCGCTTCGCGCCGTTGTGGGCGGAAGGTACGACTGGATAGAAGAAGTGACGCGAGCGGCGGTATCTCGGTTCAAAAGAGGGCAGGTGCTCATGACCGACAAGATCGATCACATCCTCACCAGGCCCATAACCGGTGTGCCTATTCTTCTCGGAATACTCGCACTCGTATTCGTGTTGACGTTCGCGGTCGGTTTCCCGCTTCAGAAGATTCTCGAGCGGGAGGCTGGTTCCCTGGGACGCTTCGTGAACGCGGCGATTGTTAACGAGTCCTGGTGGGTGCGCGGAATCCTCGTGAACGGGATAGTCGGAGGAGTCGGGTCTGTGCTGACGTTCATTCCGATCCTCGTGATTTTCTTCTTTGCCATGACGGTCCTGGAGAATGTGGGCTACATGGCGCGAGCGGCCTTTGTCATGGATAGATTCATGCACGTCATAGGCCTCCACGGGAAAAGCTTTATGCCTCTGTGCCTTGGATTTGGATGTAATGTGCCGTCGGTGCTCGGTGCGAGGATCATAGAATCAAAACGGGCGCGATTGCTGACCATCTTTCTGGCGCCCTTTGTGCCCTGTACGGGGAGGCTCGCTGTTCTTACTTTTGTGAGCGCCGCCGTTTTCGGCAGGCAGGCATTTGCCCTCTCCTGGATCCTTGTCGCATTGAATATCATTATGCTTGGTGCCGTCGGAATTGTGATCAATAAATTCTTCTTTCAGCATGAACCCGTGCCGTTCATCATGGAACTGCCTCTGTACCATGCGCCCGACGCAAAGACGATCACCGCGGCGGTCTTAACCAGAACAGTGGCGTTTATCAAGAAGGCCGGGAGCGTGATCCTGATTTG
>DATKMQ010000023.1 GCA_035541755.1 Syntrophorhabdaceae bacterium | reverse complement strand
CTTAAGCTGCTGGAAATAGCCGTGATCCCCTGCCCGAACCACGTGAGACGGATGCTTTCTGTGGGCGAAGATTCTTCAGTGTTGCGGACCAAGAAGGTCAGATACCACAACGGTACGCCGCTGTCGTTCTATCTCCATTATACGGACCCGGCCTTACACAAGATGATCACCAAGGAAAAGGTGGAAGAAAAGACTTTTGTGGAGCTTTTTGAAGAGGTAACAGGAACCAGACTGGTCACACTGAAACAGAGGATCGAAACAGTCGTGGCAGACATTGACCTGTCAAATGTGCTTGAGATACGTTTCGGCATGCCGCTCTTTTTTGTGGAGAATCTCTACCTGACCGCCGGACAAAAGCCGGCTGTCCTGACCCAGAACTATTACCGGGGTGATAGATGCTTCTACAAGACCTTTACGGAGCTGCGAAATAATAGTCGAAAAGGCTGATACAAGCCTGTTTGCGGCATTTGACTTTGGGTAACGGCGGGAATATAATATGGATGGTATACACATTGCTTAAACTCCCCCATATCACAGCGGTATATGACCTTCGGATTAAGACAGGCGATAGAAGAGAAATGGAACCAGCGCGGCGCACCGGACGGGGACTATCTCAAACGAATTACGGCGGTAATCGTAGCAAGATCGTGACGAAGTCATTGCGCGAATTCGAAAGGGGCAGATAAGACGCGCCGGCTTCATGACATGTAGAGAGCACGAGCAACAAGGAGGTTACATGAGCACAGCAAGGATAGAGAAGTTACGGGCAGGGACACAAGTAGAGAAGTTCCCTATATGCATTGAAAAAGTGCGACTTATGACGGAATCATACCGCCAGACAGACGGAGAGGCGGAAATCATACGAAGGGCAAAGGCCGGAGCGCACATCCTCGATAACATCACGATTTTTATGCAGGATGGAGAACTGATCGTGGGCAACGGGGCGAGTAAGTATATGGGTGTGGAGATGGAGTTTTACTACGGTCCCTGGCCTACTTCGGAAATCGTGGCGCTCAAAGGCGAGGGGTGGTCCATTACCGACAGTGACCTTTCGCAGGTTGAGGAAATGAATGAATACTGGAAAGGTAAGAGCATGATCGCGAGGATAGGCGAGTCTCTCGATGACGAGCGGCTCTGGCCCTTCATGCAGACAGGTATAGTTCTTGCCCCCTGGAAAAGCAAGACCGAAGGCTCAGGGGGCGGGTACGCCGAAAGCGGCATGGGAATAGGCCCCGGCTTTTATCTCATGTGCGTCGACTTCGAGAAAGTCATAGGAAAGGGCCTATTGGGCATCATGCGCGAAGCGGAAGAAGAGCTCAAGAATTTGAGGTACTTCAACCCCGGCTCCGTAGAAAAGGGACACTTTCTTAATGCCGTTATTATCTCACTCAAGGCCATTATTCGATTCGCCGAAAGATACGCGGCTCTTGCTTCCCAATTGGCTTGGAAAGAGAAAGACCCGCTGCGAAAAAAGGAACTTGAGACCATTGCGGAGACCTGCAAGTGGGTGCCGGCAAACCCGGCACGGTCCTTCAGGGAGGCGATCCAGGCCCTCTGGTTCACTATGCTCATGGTCAGCCCCTCCACCACAGCGGCGATCGGTAGAATGGATCGATACCTCTATCCCTTCTATAAGAAAGACGTGGCCGATGGGCGCATCACCGACGAAGAAGTACTCGAGTACCTCCAGTGCCTTCGTCTGAAAGATATGGAACTCAACAGAATCTCCGGGGCGGCCAACCGTCAAAAAAACGCGGGCATGGCTAAATGGCACAATTGTACCATCGGCGGCGTGGATGAACAGGGAAAAGACACGACAAACGAGCTGACATACCTCATTCTGGAAGCAGCCCGTCGGTGTCCCACTCCGCACCACACGATCACTTTGAGAGTCCATGAAGGGACGCCTGAAGCCCTTATGCTCAAGGGAATCGAGGTGGTGAAAGCGGGCATCGGCATGCCGGCCTTCATCGGAGATAAATCCTACATCGCATTTTTGTTGGGTCAGGGTGTGCCTCTTCAAGCCGCACGGGACTACGTCATGTGCGGATGCCTTGACGTGGCGCTCCCCGGCAACTCCCGCATCGGTCCCTACCCCATGTTCATCGTCTCCATGGTCCTCGAGATTACCCTGAACAACGGGGTCTTCGCCAAGACGGGAGAGCAGCTCGGACCGAGAACCGGGGATCCCGAGACCTTTAAATCTTTTGACGAGTTGCTCAAGGCCTTCGAGACACAGTGGAAGCATTTCTCGGGGCTCAACGCCGAGTACAACAACCTGTTCACCCGGGCCAATGCGGAGCTTTTTCCAGATCCATTCCGTACCGTTCTTACAGCGGATGCCATCAAGGTGGGTAAGAGCCTCCTCGACCGGACCTATCTCCTTGAAAACCTCTCAGTCCTCAACAACGTGGGCACGATGAATGTGGCAGATTCCCTGACCGCGATCAGGAAACTAGTTTTCGATGATAAGAAGTACACGATGAGACAGATGCGGGATGCCCTCAAGGCCAACTGGGAAGGCTACGAGCAGTTGAGAAAGGACTGCATCGCAGCTCCGAAGTACGGCAATGACAACGATTATGCCGACGAGGTGCCTGTGGAGCTTTATCGTTTCTTGGCCGAGATGGCTGAGAGTTTTCCCACGGTCGTCGGCGGTACTCATAAGGCATCGGCGATTTCGATTTCTTCCCAATGGCCGGGCGGCGCCCAGACAGGGGCGACCCCTGAGGGACGGTTTGCCGGGGCTTGCCTCGCCGACGGCGCAATGTCGCCTGTCAGAGGCATGGATACCTGCGGACCCACGGCCATATTTAAGAGTGCGGCCAAGATTAATCAGGACGCACTTCAGGCCACACTCCTCAACATGAAATTTCATCCCACGGCGTTAAAGACGGAAGAAGACAGGAAAAAGCTTGCTTCTCTCATCAAGACGTATTTCCAGATGGGCGGAAAGCATGTTCAGTTCAATGTGGTGAGCAGAGAGACTATGGAGCAGGCAAAAAAGGAACCGGCGCAGCACAAGGACCTGGTTGTGAGGGTGGCGGGTTACAGCGCCTATTTTGTGAAACTCACGCCACCCATGCAGGACGAGATCATATCGCGGACAGAGCAGCAGAAGACGTGAAGAACAACGGTGGCGGCCTGCCCGTCACCATCATCTCATATGGAGGGAGAGAAATCATGAAAAGGATCAGCATCTTCGTATGTGTTTTATCGGCAGTTCTGCTCACGGCATTTGTCATGCCGCCTGTGGTCGTGGCGCAGCAGAAAGTCATCGAGCTTACCTACGGCACGCCTTACGGCCCCGATCATACCTTCAGCAAAACAGATATAAAATGGATGGCAAAGATCGAGAAGGAGACCAACGGGCGGGTTAAGTTCAAACCGTTCTGGGGTGGGGCGATCATCGGGGCGCGCGCCGAGGCAATGGACGAGATGGCGAAAGACGTTGCCGATGTGGGGTTCATCTCTCCGGGCCAGGCTAAGACCGGTTATGATATCGCCAAGGCCATGTTCTTATTCTTTACAGGAGTAAATCCTGCCGATGAACAGCGAATCTTCTTCGAAGTGCTCAAAAAATTCCCTGAGATCGAGGCCGAATACAAGGGTCTCAAGGTTATGTGCTGGAGTTCGGGCACCCAATATGATTTATTGACCCGCAAACCTGTGCGCAAGCTTGCGGACATGAAGGGCATGAGGGTGAAGACACTCGGCGAGATCACCTCCGTGCTCAAGGATCTCGGTGTGGAAGGCGTGAACTCACCCATGACAGAAGTCTATGTGAGCATGCAGAAGGGCATCCTGGACGGGGGCTTCGTTACATACAACACACTGGAGACCTTGAGGTTGTCTGAAGTTGCCAAGTACTATACGGTGCTCAACCTGGTCCGGCCGAGCACCGGCTCGCGCGTTATGAGCCTTGTAGCCTGGAACAAACTGCCCCCCGATATCCAGAAGGTCTTTTTGAACAACATTGAGTGGTATTCGAAAGAAGCTGACAGGGATGTTATAAAGGACGACAATTCCGGCAAGGAGTATGGTAAGAAGAACGGTGTAGAGTATATTACCCTCCCCAAAGAAGAGTCGACAAAATTCTATGGGCTGATTCTCGACGAGGCGACGAAAGAGGGCAAGAACCTCGATGCCAAGAATATTCCCGGTAGCAAAATCTTTGCCGAAATACAGCGGCTGATCAAAGGCGGCAAGTAACGACCGAGAAATTCATTATCGAAACACACAGAAAGAAATTTAAGGTGAGCGAGGATAGCTCGCTCACCTTCTTCGCTATTTTAACGCGTAGGCGCCCGAGATGCGATATCACACCCGCTTTCGCTTAGAATGACGATTGGGCTTTCAGTCTCACACGACGTATGATTTCGGGTTGACTATAAGGCGAATCATGGGTTCGCATTTTCGCCTTGAAATTCGATGTCTTAGACGGTTGGCTCGGCTGATAGAATTTTCAGCTCAGATATAAGATAAAAAAAACTTGATTATCATTTGAAAAGTATAATAGTATACAAAAGAAATTGAGAATAGCGGCACCGAGATTGGGATCGATGGCTCACTGACTATTGACACGCAGAACAACCGGATGCCGAACATCTCATATCCCATGAACCTTAGACAGGGTCGAAAGGGCATGATCGAACACTTCGCAATGCTCCAACGGACTGATGTCGTGGTCCTCGAGGAAACAAACGTGGCGAGAAACGCACGAGACGTGAGCAAAAAGCGAGATACAAACAGGCCTCGCAACACGGGGAGCGAGACAAAGAGCTCTGGAACTGCGAGGCGTGGACAAACATACGGGAGGTTGAGCAATGCGGTTCATTGAACGATTCATCTATCGATTGGTTACATGGGGGGCCGTGCTTGGCTCGGTTGATATTGGCTTTTGCACGATGATTCTGTGTACGGGCATTTTCCTGCGTCTCTTCCTCGGGCGCACCATTCCGGGGACTTTTGACCTGGTTGAGACGGCCATTGTGCTCGTCGGCGCATACTCCTTTGTGTACTGTGAGATTCAGAACCACCACACCAAGGCGGATGTTATCGTGATGCACCTGAAATCGAGGACCAGGTCGCGTCTCGAGGTCCTTACAACCTTCTTGAACCTTGCCTTCTGGGTGACCCTGCTCTATGCGGGATGGGGCATGCTCACCCGCATGTACGAGAATGGGGAACAGACGGAACTCCTCAAGATCAACGTAGTGCCGTTTAGAGCTCTTTGGGTACTTTCCCTATTACTGATGTGCATTGTCCTCTTTTTTAAGTTAATTCACCATATACGAGATTCATTTGCAAAAACGAACGAAGGAGTATCCAAATGAGCCCTGTAACGATAGGATTACTTGGTTTTGCTGTTCTTTTCTCACTGCTCGCCATCGGTATGCCGATTTCGGGTGCGTTGGGACTTGTCGGTTTTGTGGGGATGTGCTTGCTCTATCCTTTTACCGGAGCCATCGTGAAGATGGCAACGGTACCCTTTGAGGTTATCGGGAATTATCAGCTTGCAGTGTTACCCCTTTTCCTGCTTATGGCGCAGGTAACCTTTGCCAGCGGGTTCGGCGCTGATCTCTTTAATCTTGCCGCAAAATTGCTTGGCCATCGGCGGGGAGGTCTCGGCATGGCCTCTATCGGCGGTGCAGCAGGTTTTGCGGCATGCAGCGGATCGAGTCTTGCTACCGCCGCAACCGTGGGCCTCGTGGCCCTTCCGGAGATGAGAAAGTATGGATACGATAAGAAATTTGCTGCCGGATGCGTTGCAGCGGGAGGCACCATAGGCAGTCTGGTCCCACCGAGCGGCATGTTCATTATTTACGGTATCCTCACTCAACAATCCATCGGCAAACTTTTCGCAGCCAGTTTGATTCCCGCTTTTCTCACCATCATCTCATATATCGTGACCATCGTACTACTCTGTTGGAGAAAGCCCGAGCTTGGGCCTCCTGTGCCCCATGTGTCATGGCGCGAAAAGTGGCTTGCCCTGAAGCAGTGCTGGGAATTGCTTCTGCTCCTCGTGATCGTTATCGGCGGGATGGTATATGGCCTCTTCACTGCCACGGAGGCAGGCGGGGTCGGCGCCTTCGGATCGGTGGTGCTTGCAGCAGCGAGAAGACGTCTCTCATGGAAAATGCTCCGGACGGCCCTCATGGACACCATGCGCACCGCGGGCATGATCTACGCCATCATGATGGGGGCGTTCATTTTTAACTATTTTTGTGCCAAGACCACGCTGCCTGAAGTTTGCGCCATGTGGATTACCGGATTGCACGTGAACCGGTGGTGGGTCCTCACGGTCATCATCATCATCTATTTCTTTCTCGGTATGGTCATGGAGGCCCCGTCCATCCAGATCCTCACACTCCCTGTCTTCTATCCGATCCTCATAACCACGCTCGGCTTTGATCCTATCTGGTTTGGCGTTATCCAGGTTCGCATGCTGGAAATTACCCTTATCACACCTCCTTTGGGTATGTGCGCATACATCATTTCAGGGGTCGATAAGGACCTTTCTCTAACGGATGTGTTTAGAGGCTCAGTGCCCTTCCTTTTGATGGAACTCGTTACCATGCCACTCTTCATGTTCGTCACGCCTATAACTATGTGGCTACCGAGCCTGATGAAGGTGTAAGACCTGAGTGCATGGGGTTACGTTGTAATCATTATGTGGAACGGATAGCAAATCGATGAGTGCAAACGAGATGATGGCCCGAGCGCATCATTAAAAACAGATAGGGAGGTAGGAAAATGAAAAGGTTAACAAGTAGTATGATTATGTTGCTGGCCGTTTGTCTGATCGGGCTTACGCTGCCCACAATGGGTGCGGCCCAGCAAGGCAAAGCCATCGAACTCACCTATGGTACACCCTACGGCATTGAACATCCTTTCAGTATTGTTGATAAGAAATGGATTGAGAAGATTGAGAAGGAGACCAACGGGCGGGTCAAAATCAAGCCCTATTGGGGCGGTGCTGTCCTAGGCGGTCAGGATGCTGTTCAGGAGTTACAGCAGGGCGCTGTCGATATCGGCTTTGTGAATCCCTCGACATCCAAGAGCGGTTTCCAGATTTTCAAGGCAAGCATGCTGTTTTTCTACGGCGTAGACAATCTGGATACGGGCGCCAAGATCTGGAAGGAGATGCTTGCAAAGTTCCCAGAGATCGAGAGGGAATACAAAGACCTGAAGGTGCTCTGCTGGGGCGGATCATTGAACCAGCTCGTAATGCGTAAACCTGTCCGCAAGATAGAAGACCTGAGGGGTATGAGAATCAAGACCGTGGGCGACGTCTCCACTGCGCTTGCTCAGTTAGGAGTGGAGGGCGTGAGTATGTCGAATTCCGAGGTCTATGTGGGCTTGCAGAAAGGCATCCTTGACGGAAACATCGCACCGGTCGAGACACTGGAGTCCCTGAAATTTGCGGACGTTGCAAAGTATGTGGTCATGATTAATTTCTACCGGACACATGCCGGTATGAGGATGATGAACCTCAAGAAATGGAATAGCCTGCCTCCCGATATCAAGAAGGTGTTTGAGAATAATATAGACTTCTATGGCAGGGAGACCGAGGCCGAGTTCAACAGGACCTGTGATCATGCTATGGAAGTGGGAAAGAAACTCGGCATTGAATTTATCCCTATGCCCAAATCGGAAATGGTAAAATTCTATGCGCCGATAAAGGCAATGGCCGAGAAGCAAGCCAAGGATCTTGACAACATGGGTTTGCCTGGAACCAAGATACTTGCCGAAGCACAGCGGCTTGTCCAGCAGTACAGCAAGTAGGCGTATGACGCAAAGATAACATGGAGCAAGAGAGCGGGATGAGGGTTATCTCATCCCGCTCTTTCCGTTAACAAACGATCCCTGCGACCCGTGGGACCGCTCGGGGCTCTCTCGAATGGCTCACGGGACAAAGAAACGATAAAGGACGTCAGACTATGCGATGACGCCCTTTTTTTCGAGGTGTGCTAGCTCGTCTTCGGAGAGACCGAGCAGGTTCCTGAAAACGTATCGGTTGTCGGCGCCGAGTAGCGGCGCTGCCTTCCAGGCGGTTTGTCTCACCCTGGCGAAAGTGAGGGCGCTCCTGTCGGAAGTCGACGTGCCGAGCACCGGGTGCGTAAGCCTGACAAAGAAGTCGCGCGTCACAAGCCGCGGGTCGCTCGCGAGGTCTTGGGCATTCTCAACCACGCCCGCCGCAACGCCGGCACCCTGGAGGAGATCGACAATGGCTTCTGGCGGGTACTGACACGTCCACTCTTCGATGAGCTTGTCAAGCAGTACGCGATGCTCTTTTCTTTTGTCCGTCGAGCTGAAGGCCTCATCGTAAAGCCATTGGCAACGGTCCGCCACACGACAGAACGCACGCCAATCGCTGTCATTGTATATAGCGATGACGCACCATCTGTCATCGCCCAGGCACCGATAACACCCCGCCGGCGCGTGGGCGATATCGTCAAGACAATCCGTCCGCAAAAAAGAGGTTTCGTGATCCGCACCTGCAGCGATGAGGGATGGACCCATGAGCGTACATACGGCCTCATATCCTGAAAGATCTATGTACTGACCCTCATTTGTTCTGTCTCTATGCTTCAAGGCCGCTAATATAGCGAGCGCCGCGTAGAGGCCTATGATTGTGTCCGCGTAGGCGTGTCCCAACCCCACAGGAGACTTGAGGCCTGAGGACGTCATTGCGGTGAGACCGGAAAGTGCATGGAAGGTAGGGCCATAACCTACGTAGTCTTTCCAGGGTCCTGTCTGACCCATGGCGGAGATACTCGCCATAATGATTCTGGAATTCACCTCTCTGAAATGGGTGTATGACAGGTTCCAGTTCGACATGACGCGAGGAGAGAAGTTCTCCACTACCACATCGCTCATGCCGGCAAGCTTCAGGACGATCTCTCGCGCCTCACGGCGGCTCAAATCGAGGGTCACACTCCGTTTATTTCTATTCCATGTGTTGAAATATGCCGATGTGTTTAACTCTGCTCGCGTGGCGGTCTTCTGCGATTGGACCTTGATTACTTCAGCGCCTGAATCCCCAAGTATCCTCGTTGCAAACGGCCCTGCCAGTATGCGGGTGAAATCGAGGACCCTCACGCCGGAGAGCACGCCTGACTCCACGCTGAACGGCACCGCACGTGTAAAGCCCTGCTCGACCTCATGCGATTGAGGTAAAAGAGGCCAGAATGATTCTTCTGAGGGGAGCCGATTGTGTTCGCCAAGAAGGGGCGCGCGTCTAACCCGTGGCGTATTGAAAGCGCTGAATTTATAGGGTGGGCCCGCAAAAATGCTTTTTGCGCTACCGTCATGCCCGTCCGCGGGAAAAAAGAACCCGCGGGCTTTGAGTTGGGGACTCTCAAGAACGTCTTGAGGCGTGCATACCGGCGCCCAGGGAAAGCGCATGGCCTGACCCGTGTCAAAGAGTTCCTGTTTACTGTGGGATCGGGTCCACCTGGCCGTGACATCGATTACATGAGAGATCTCTTTGATGCGATATGTTTCATCCCTGAACTTCTCGTGGGTTAAATCCTCGGCCATGCCTTCCGCTGCCATTAACTCGACGAGGGTATCCCATTGTTCAAGGAGCGTGAGTACGATGTGGCCGTCGCTAGAGGGTAATATACAGAAAAAGCTGTTGCCATAGAGGTTCCCACGGCGTTTTGTTATGATCTTTTCGTCAAAGTAACGCACCATGACGTGATCGAGCGTAGAAGCTACCGCCTCCTGAAGTGAGAGATCAAGGTATTCTCCTGTTCCGGTTTGCGTCCGTTTGGTAAGCGCGATGAGGATCCGAACCGCGCCGAACAGAGAGGCCGCGTAATATGATTGCTCGCCGTAGGGAACCCTCGGAGGATCATGCGGATCGCCCATGACGTACATCTGACCTCCAAAAGCTGAAGCCACAATGTCAGGGGTGCGCCAGCGACTTCCGGGAACAGACTGACCGAAACCGGTAATGGCCGCATGAACGAGTCCCGGGTTCAACCGACTGAGCGTTTCAAAGCCAAGCCCCGCAGTCTTGAGATAACCCGGCTCAAAGCTCTCCACAAGCACATGAGTTCTCTTGATTAGATCGCGAAAAATCTCTCTGCCGGCTTCCTCGTTGAGGTCGAGGGTAATACCAAGTTTATTCGCGTTGTGATAGGCGAAAAAGAGGCTATTTTCGGGCTTAATCGTCTGGCCTGAAAAAGGCCCTATTCTCCTGGACCCGTCTCCTTGAGGCGCTTCGATTTTAATGACTGAAGCGCCGAGGTCCGCAAGGAGCCTGGAGCAGAATGCACCTTTTTCATCGGCGCAGTCAAGAACTCTTAGATCCGTTAGCAAGAGGGATTCCTTTGACGCCGCTTTCCGGTATATGCTATCATCGGATCTCGTTGATGGTCTTTTCGTACCCATCAAGTATGCTCCCAACAACCTGGGACACGGGAAGTATCTCTTTTATCAGGCCGACTGACGATCCTGCAAATGCTTCACCCTGGTTCAGATCGCCCTCTATCTGCGCGATCCGTGTGGTGCGGTAGCCAAGAACAGAACTGATCTCCTGAGCAGTGGCACTTGCCCGATCAAGCTCTACGAGTCTCTGCGTAAAAGTCGTTTTCAAACTTCTTCTCGGTATGAGACTACGGCACGTCACAACCGTATCGTGGTCTTCTGCGGCTATGATCGCTTGTTTATACCGGGGGTGGGCGATACACTCCACGGTCGCCACAAAGCGGGTGCCAAGCTGGACCGCTTCCGCGCCGAGCGCGAAAGCGGCGGCCATGCCCTTGCCGTCAACAATACCGCCTGCCGCGATAACGGGAATCCGCACTGCTTGACTCACCTGAGGAATGAGCGAGAACAGAGGCGTTTCGTCAAAGCCTATGCGACCCGCCGCCTCGCATCCCGCCGCGATCACGCCATCGACCCCGCTCTTCTCAGCGAAAAGGGCCTGCTTCGCAGAGCTCACTATGTGGAGGACCGTTACACCTGAGGAGCGCAAAACCTCGGTATACAGGGCGGGACTGCCCGCGGCTGTCACCGCGAGGTCAACCTTTTCTTTAATAAGGCAGTCGATGAGAAGCCCGCTGTCTCTCAGATCGAGTGGTATATTGACCCCGAAACGTTTGTTGGTCAACGCCCTGGTTCTTGCTATCTGTGCTGTCAGGTTTTCTACAGGATCGCCGTCCCTTGCCATGGCGGCGTAAGGACTTACGATTCCCAGGCCTCCTGTATTGCATACCGCTGCCGCAAGTTCTGCAGTGGCGAGCCAGAGCATGCCGCCTTGAAACAGGGGATGGTCAATGCCAAGAAGCCGGCAAATCCTTGTTTGCTTCATTACATGGGTTTTCTACAACCTTTTTCAGCGCGCTTTCGCACCAATCAATCCGACGAAGGGATAGGTTTAGGCTCCTGCAGTTTCATCTCCTGGTTACAACAGGTGAGTGCGCCGTCTCCCGGTTTTGTGCACAGGGCTTCTGTGCCGCATACTTCACATTTATATCGTTTACCAAGTTGCGTCATGGTGTAGCCTCCTTTTCTGATACCTACTTTTTGATCTCCATGGGCTCACCATGACAGGTGATAGTGCCGTTGCCTCCACGGGTGATGATCACTTCTGCACCGCACTTCCCACAGATGTACCTCTTTCCTACTTGATTTGCCATGTTTCAAACCTCCTTTACACTAAAGTTCTATTGCCTTGAGATCATCGGCAATTATGAGTTTCGGTTCTGTGACCGACTGGATGTCCTCTACGGTAAGCCCCGGGTAGATCTCCTTAAGGAGTAGTCCCTTGGGGGTCACCTCCATCACGGCGAGGTCGGTGAAGATCATGTGGACCTTCTTCACAGCCGTTGCCGGGTAGGTAAGCTTAGTGACGAGCTTCGACTCTCCCGTCTTTGTCGTATGCTCCATGGCGATGAGGAGTCGTCTTGCACCTACGGCTAAATCCATGGACCCTCCTACGTTCCCTACACCGTCAAGTCCCCGGGACGGGTTCATCCAGGAGGCAAAGTCGCCCTGTTCGTTCACCTGGAATGCGCCCATGACGGTCACGTCCACGTGCCCTCCCCTGATCATGGCGAAGGATTCCACGAGGTCAAAATAGGAACTGCCCGGTATCTCGGTCACGGCCTGGCAGGAGGCATTGATTAAGTCCTGATCTACGTCGTCCCCTTCGGCCATGGCGCCGGTTTTCAACATGCCGATCTCACTCTGGAGGTGGACGTCCCTGCCTTCGAGCCAGTTACCCACTAACGTGGGAATGCCGATGCCTAAGTTCACATAGGAGCCGTCTTCAATCTCCTTACTGATCCTGAGTGCAATAATTTCACGAGGGAGCCCCTCAAATTTACTCATCTCTTCCTCCTCTACAGGTTGGTAATGTCAAATGTTATCCGGGGAACATGGACAACTCTCTGTACGTAGATGCCCGGGGTATGGACAGTGTCGGGATCGATATCGCCGGGATAGACGACGTTCTCCACCTCGGCAATGGTCACTGATGCTGCCGTTGCCATGACGGGGTTAAAGTTCCGGGCGGTCTTTCTGTACCTCAAGTTGCCTTCTTCGTCACCCATATAGGCATGGACAAAGGCATAGTCGAGCTTTAAGGCATACTCCAAAACGCAGGTTTGACCGTTAATCACGCGCGTTTCTTTTTTAGCTCTCTTCTCCTTGATGTTCGAGAGGACGCTCTCCTCCACCATGGAGCCTGAACCGACCGGGGTGAAGAATGCGGGGATGCCCGCGCCCGCGGCACGATACTTCTCGGCAAGCGTACCCATGGGGTAGACCTCGAACTCGATCTCTCCTGAACGGACCAGCTGTTCGAAGGCATTCTGCGATCCCTTTGTTGCAGAACGGAAGAGCCCGTAAGAATCGATGAGCTTTCTTATCTGCTTGCCTGCGACGAGGCCATCGAGTTCCCGGTAGGCGCCGAGGAGCGGACCGGAACCGCAGCAGATCGTAAGATTTTTCGTCCCCTTCTTGATTAAGGCCTGGATCAATGTCCTCGGGACGCCGGCGGCAAAGAACCCGCCGATACCGATAACCGCACCGTCTTTGATGTCAGCTATGGCTTCTTCTATAGTCTTAAATACCTTGTTCATAGATCTCCTTTCTGAAAAACGGATTTACGTAATCTGTCACGGGCGTCACACGCCCGTACGGACACTCCTTCTTCTCATGAGCGTAAGCCTCTTTTCGAGTTCCAGGCCCTGTTCGAGGGACATGTCGAGGCCATGCGTCACGGCGTATTTGGCCTCCCTTACGGCAAGAGGATCAAACGATGCGATCTTTTGAGCAATTTCTTCGGCCGCCCTTACATGCTGACCGTTAGGAACAACCCTGTTGACCAATCCGAAAGTGTGCGCCTCGGCGCTTGATATCCAGCGATTGGTAAGGAGCATTTCTAGAGAACGCGATGTGCCGATAAGCCGGGGAATGGTTTGTGTGCCGCCGGCGCCGGGGATGATGCCGAGACCGACCTCAGGCAGGCCGAATTGCGCGTTTTCGGAGGCTATCCGTATATCGCAAGAGGCAGCAATCTCCATGCCCGAGCCGAGTACGTATCCGTGGACCGCCGCGATAAGCGGCTGGGGAACCGACAGGAAAAGTCTCCAGAGGTCCCTTCGAAAGCGGATCTGTCTCGCCTTAATCGCAGAAGGGGCGGTAAGGAATTCGGTGAGGTCGGCGCCCGCGCAAAAGGCTTTATCTGACGCGCCTCTCACAATGGCGACCCTTATCTCATCATCGTCTTTCACGGCACTGAGCACCTGATAGAGGTCGTCGCGCATCCGCACGCTGTATGCGTTCAAGGCCTGAGGACGGTTGAGCGTCACGTACGCTATATGATCTTTTTTTTCGTAGAGTACCGTTTCAAATGCGCTCACGTAAATATTCCTCTATCCCGGCCTATTTTCCTTTGAACAATGGTTTTTGTTTGTTTCTGAAAGATTCTATGCCCGCTACGCGATCCTCGGTGCTGTAAAGCAAAAGATAAAGATCGCCTTCCATGTTAAGCCCCTGATCAAGACTTAAGTCCATGCCCTTATGTATGGCTTCTCTTACGAATCTGAGCGATATAGGGGCCTTTGTCGCCATTTCACAAGCCAGGTCCATAGCCGTCTGTAAGACAGACCCGGAAGAAGCTATTCTGTTTACGAGGCCTATTCTATGGGCTTCGTTGGCATCGATCAGGTCGCCTGTGAGGATCATTTCGAGGGCCTTACCTTTTCCTACGAGACGGGGCAGCCTTTGCGTCCCGCCATTAAAAGGAATCAGCCCATGACAAATAGCGGGCAGGCCGAAACGTGATGAGTCGGAAGCAATCCTGATGTCGCAGGCCATCGCCAGTTCGAGAGCACGCCCCACAGCATCCCCATGAATGACCGCTATGGTTGGACGGTCAAGCCGCTCAATTGATTCGCAGAAACCGGGGAGGGCAAGATGCGATTCTTCAAAGGAATAAGAGGAAGACCCATCCGCGCCGCCATCCGTTGGTGCCGGGAGATTGACGACCACGACACGGACCTCATCGTCAACCTCTATGTCCGCAGAGACGTCTGAAAGGTTTAAGACAAATTCAGCGCTTTGGAGAAAGTCGTCAGAGACGTGAGGCACCGCAATGACTGCCACGTTCTCTCTCATCTCAAAACCAAATCTCTTATATGGCGTTTCCATTCATTTCACGCGGATGTCGCGGAGCGCGACACGTGTTCTAAAGGGCCTTAGGGGGTTATGGTAACATCCTCAAACCCTTTTCTTTGGAAATGTATACTTGTATACATAACCACCATAATGTATACCTCTTGGGCCGGTAAGTCAACGGTTATTCGGTTGCAATTGCCCCCTATGCGTTGATGTTTATCATTAATAAGCTTATCCGATTTAGATCGAGAACAAAAGTGCCTACGGGCAGAGAGGCGCTCTTGAGGCCACTCTTCCTGGGAGGCGAAAAAACTCTTGACTTCGATGAAAATGAGGTCTATCCTACGAGTGCAGGTATGTATACATACATACACACCTGTAAGCCAAATCGATCTTGCAAGACGAGGGGTCGCAGGGTGGAAAAAGCGTTACCCGTACCATATTACGTGCAAGTCGCTGAAACCATTAGAAGCAGGATCCTTGCCAATCACTATGGCGAGGGCGACCTGATTCCTTCCTACCGGCAGTTGGAAAAAGAATTCAATATCAGTAATATCACAGTGAGAAAGGCAGTTGAAATTCTTGTACAGGATGGGATTATCAACCGCAAAAGAGGCGTCGGTACCGAGGTGTCGAGGGTTGACGGGGACGCCATTACCTGGGAACTCTCAGGAAATCTTCAAAGTCTCAGAAATTCAGCGGGGAAGGTCTCCCTGGCCGCTGAGATTCTTGAGATTGCCACAATCGCCTGCCCGGAACGGATAGGAGAGATTCTTGCCATAGGACCAACTCAAAAGGTGTGGCGCATGAAGAAGATCCGCCGACACGAAAAGACGATCATGGCGTACTATATCACGTATAGCGATCCTCGCTGGTGCACAAAGGTTACGAAGAACGAAGCCAAAAAAGGAGGCTTCGTGGATCTGTTCCGCAAAAAGTCCGGTCTTAAGCTCACCAGGTTGGAACAGAGGGTCGAGGCCACCGTTGCGGACCTCGATCTGTCGGCAATACTGGAGGTCAATTTCGGTTTCCCCCTTCTCCATATAGAGAACGTCTACTATTCTTCCGGGAATAAGCCGGTGTTGATAACGCAGATTTACTACCGTGGCGACAAGAATTCCTACAAAGCCACGATACCGCTTTGAACAAAACAAGCCACAGCGCTGACAGGGATGGGAAAGGTATGAACCAATCTGAAACAAAGACAAAAGATGATGGAAAGGCAGAGGATATTCTCAATCGGTTTCAAAAGCTGGCAACGGAACCCTACGAGGGGCTAAGAGAATGGAAAAGTAAGCATAAGAAGAAAATTATTGCTGCCATGCCCATGCAGATCCCTGAAGAGATTATCCATGCCGCAGGGGCCTTGCCTATAGTCATACCGGAGAGCGCCGAGCCGGTGACTGTGGCGTCCAAACATATTCAGAATTTCTTCTGCGGCTATGCCCGCAGCGTGATCGATGTGGCCCTCAAAGGAAAGCTTGATTGCCTCGACGGCATGGTGTTTCAGGACACCTGTCATACCATGCGTCCCTTCTTTGATATTATCAAGGCGAACCATCCTTTCCCCTATATGCAGAGAATCTTCATGCCGCTCGCCCTTGCAAAACCCCAGGCCAAAACCTTCTTGCTTGGCGAGCTTAAGCGCTTCAAGACAAGCGTTGAGAGCTTCATGGGGCATGAGCTCTCCAATAAAGCCCTTCAAAAAAGCATCGATATCTACAATGAGAACAGGGAGTGGATGATCCGGCTCTACGATTTCAGGCGGTTAAACCCGGGAAGCCTGACGGCAAAAGAAATGGTCGCGATCAATATGGCCGCTATGCTTATGCCTAAGGAAGAACATACGGAAGAGCTTAAGATGCTCGTCCCCGCCTTGGGCAAAAGAAAGCCGCCTCTCGGGAACGCGGATCAGCGCGTGAGACTCGTCATGACCGGGAGCCTCTGCGAAGCTCCTCCGCAGGGGCTTCTCGACCTCACCGAGGAATTAGGCGCAGTGGTGGTAGATGACGATCTGTACACAGGTTCCCGATATTTCTTGACCAGGGTGGACACCTTTGAGGACCCTGTCGAGGGTCTCGCCGATGCCTATCTTAGGATGGTTTCACCGTGTCCCACAAGGATCTACCCCAGGCTGGAACTGGGACAGTACCTGGTCAGAATGGTAGAGAAGGCAGAGGCCAAAGGTCTCATCATCGTTATGGTCAAATTCTGTGAAGCCCACGACTACACCTATCCTCACATGAGACGTCATCTTGATCCTCGAGGCATCCCATATCTCATGATTAAGACGGAACATGAAACGACCTCCATGGAGCAGATGAAAACGAGGCTTCAAGCATTTCTTGAAATAGTGCGAGGGAGATAAGATGGAAACAGGTAAGAACTATCGTAAAGTAGAGGCCACGGGCCTTATCAGCGGGATCATCAAAGGTTTCTATGACGGGGTCGTTCAAGCGCCCAAAGAGGGCAAGAAGGTCTGTTGGTGCGTGGGTGCCGGTCCGTACGAGTTGTTCAAGGCGCAGGATATCGCACACTTTCAGACTGAGAACTGGGCCGTTGCCATTACGGCTCGAAAGATGGAGCGGCCGCTCGTCGAAGAAGCGGAGCGGGCCGGGTACTCATCAGATTGCTGTTCCTATGCTTCCATCAACATCGGCTACGCCTTGCTCCAGCAAAAGAACAAGATACCCGATATCCTCTCTCCGGAACTAAGGGTCCCGAAACCTGATTTTCTGTTCGCCATCAACACGTGTCCGTCCATGGCGCAGTGGACCGAGGCGCTCCGCGAAATCTTCGACGTGCCCGCCCTTATCATGGATGTGCCTCTATTCTATGACGATGATGACGAAGTGCAATATCAACGCAATATCCTCTATGCCGTAGAACAGCTCCAGGATGCCGTTCGGTTCATCGAAAAGATTACGGGCCGGCCTTATGACTGGGCGCGGCTTAAGGAGATACACACCTATATCAAGAAGGCCTCCATCGTGAGGAGAGAGATTTTCGAACTCTGGTGCCACAAGCCCTCGGCGCTCTCTTACTGGGATATGGCGATTGCGCTCGGGGCGGCGAACGTGTTCAGGGGCACGCCGGAAGCGCTTGCGTACTTCACCGCGATCAGAGACGAGGTGGCAGAACGGATACAAAAAGGTATTTACAGTATCCCCAACGAAAAACACCGTCTTCTCTGGTATATGAACCATCCCTGGTTCAAGGTCGGCCACCTGTCCAAATTTTTTGCCGCCCAGAACACGGTGGTCGTGGGCGGGCAGTATGTGGTGGGGCCCTACTCCAACCCCGAGAAGATCCAGCCTGACCGTCCCCTCTGGACCATCGCGGAGGAACATCCCACACGACCTTATGTCCGTACCATGGAGTATAAAACTGACAAATTCCTCAAATCGCTTGCTCAGGCCTTTCAGGTCGACGGTATTGTCTTTCATGCGCCGAGAACCTGCAGACCCAATTCCTGGGATCATTTTGACGAAGGAGAAAGAATAAAGAAGGAGCTTGGCCTGCCTTATATCATCATCGAGGCGGACCACAGCGATCCTCAGTTCTATTCCGAAGCCGAAGTGGACAACCGACTCCAGGCTTTTATAGAAACCCTGCCCGAGCGACGGTAGAGCGGGATGGTCACATTCATACTGAAAAACGCCAGAGGGATTTAGACAGACTATGTTTGTTGCGGGGATTGATATCGGATCGTTAACAGCCAAGGCCGTGATCCTTGATCAGGATGCCCGCATTGTGGGACAGGCCCTGACCCCTACGGGTGCGTTCAGTCAAAGGGCCGGGGAGAACGCTTTCGAGATGGCGCTTAAGATGGCCGGTGTTCACACCTCGGACATCGGATACGTGCTCGCTACGGGCTACGGAAGAAAGAACATTCCTTTCGCACATGCCGAGATGACCGAGATATCCTGCCACGCCAGAGGAGCACACAGGCTTTTTCCTGAGGCGAGGACGGTCATCGATATCGGCGGGCAGGACAGTAAGGCCATTGCGCTCAACGAATCCGGGGTGCCGGTGAATTTCATCATGAACGACAAATGCGCGGCAGGCTGCGGTCGCTTTCTCGAGGTTATGGCCCGGGCGCTTGAGACAGAAGTGGAGAAGATGGGCGAACTTTCCGCTCACTCCACCAAGACCATACAGATCAGTAGTATGTGTACCGTTTTTGCCGAATCGGAAGTAGTCTCTGCCGTGGCAAATAAGTGCAGCAGGAGCGACATCATCAACGGTATTCACCAGGCCATCGCAAAACGGGTTTCGATCATGGTCGATCATGTAGGCCTTGTGGAGCGGGTCATGATGAGTGGTGGGGTCGCCAAAAACACAGGCGTGGTCCGCGCCCTGGAGAGTCAGCTCGGTACAACGCTCCTCGTTCCGGAGGAACCACAACTTGTAGGGGCCCTGGGAGCGGCGGTTATCGCCCTTGAACGGAGCCGCAACATGCGACCGGTTGAAAAAAGCATTTTGTTAAATCAATAAAAGGAGGGAAAAATGAAAAAGCATGGAGGAAACGGTATTGCTATCGGAATAATTCTGATGATGGCCGCATTCTGTTTCAGTTTCGCTACGTCCGCATATACTGCCGATAAGGTGCTTATGCTTAATTTTGGAGCCACGCAATCCTCTTCAAGCTATTACCCGCCCAAGCTCGTTATGGCTAAGCTTATCAATAAGTACGTGCCGGAAGTCAGGGTGACGACGGTGGAGAGCGGATCTTCCTATGATAACGCGATGCGGGTACAGGAAGGGGTCTTCCAGATAGGATCAGGGGCTGTCGATGCCGCCCGCGACCAGTACTGGGGTGAAGGAAAATGGAAGGGTAAGCCGTGGAAAAATGTCAGGTTGTTTATGGGTCTGTCTCAGGGCGCGTTGATGACGTATGTACGTAAGGATGCAAAAATCGGTTCCTGGTCAGACCTGAATGATAAGCCGCTTAACCCTGGTTTTATCGGCAGCGACGCTGAGAACCTGTGTATGGAAATACTGCAGGGTGTGCCCGAAGTAAAGCCAAAAATAGTTCGTGGCACCCTGGAAGATACGATGAGAAACCTTCAGCTTGGCAAGGTTATAGGCGTGCTCAAACAAAGCCCGACGAAAATGTATGATGCAGCCATGGCAAGCGTCAACCTTGAATTGCCTCTCGACATCATAGGGCTTAACGATAGTCAAAGGGACAAAATGAAGAAGGCATTTCCAAACACACTTTTCATGAACGTGAAGAAGGGCCAATTCAAGGAAGCCCCTCAGTCAGGCAACTTTTGGGTCATAACGAGTTTTAACGGTGAGTGGCTTACTTCGGATATACCCGAGGACATTGTCTATAAAATGACCAAGGCAATCTACGAACATTATGATGAAGTAGTGCAGGCGCTTGCAGCTGCAGGCTGGGTCGATCCACTCAAAATGCTCACGGAATCCGCTTCGCAGGCGGGGCCGACAGCTTTCGCCCCGTTGCATGCCGGTGTCGTGCGTTATTGCAAGGAAAAGGGTATTCAGGTTCCTCCATCGTTGATTCCACCTGAGTATAAAGGAAAATAGGGTTTATAACAGGTTATTTTAGGCGGAGATGGTGCCGTCTGCCTTAGACGGCCATTTAGGATTGGATAGAGCGGGCTTCAGACACGATAGAGTGCTGGCCAAAAAATGGACGGAGGAGAAACGGAATGGGCAACCGCAAAAAGATAGGCGCAGTAATAGCTTTTATATTTGTGCTCTTTCAACTGGGGAGCGTGAGCCTCTTCTCCCTTAACGAACTGACAGTCAGGTCCATACATGTCATGCTCGCCGTGTCTCTTGCTCTCATCATTACCCCCTGGTCAAAGAAGGGCAAGGATGATAATAAGGTGCCTTTCTATGATTGGGTCCTTGTCGCCGTCGCCGCCGTTGCCAGTATCAATATTTTATTAAAGAACATGGTCATCTACGAAATGTCTGCTCCCATGGGGACCGTTGATATGATCCTCGGGATTTGCCTCTTTCTTATAGTGATAGATTCGGCCCGGCGGACTTCGGGCTGGCCGGTCGTGGTCTTAACTGGCATAGCCCTGGCCCTTGTATATTTGGGTCCTATCCTCCCTGACGTCCTGAGAACCCGGGGTTTGCCCCTCAGCTTTATCATAAAGAACATGTATTTCTCCACCTCTGGGCTTTACGGTTCAACAACGGGGTTATCGGCTACGGTGCTTGCCATCTTTCTTATTTTTGGTGGTATCCTGGTTGCGACCGGCGTAGGTGATATATTTGTCAACTCGGCTCTGAGGGTTGCAGGACGTGCAAGAGGGGGGCCCGCCAAGGTGGCAATCGTAGCGAGTGCATTAATGGGCATGATTTCTGGAAGCTCCATGGCGATTTGCGCCGTCACCGGAACATATACAATACCTATGATGAAAAAGCTGGGATATAAACCTGAGTTTGCCGGCGCGGTTGAGGCAAGTTCTTCGACGGGAGGCACCTTTACCCCGCCCGTAATGGCGCTCGGCGCTTTCCTCATGGCTGAAATGCTCGGCATAAACTACGCTACCATCTGTTATCACGCCGCTTTTTTGGCTGCCCTGTACTATCTCTCGATCTATATAGGTGTCGATTACGAAGCGAAATATCTGGGACTTGCGGCCATGAAGGGAGAGGATATGCCGCCCTGGTCAAGCGTGTGGGGCAAGGGTAAATTAATAGTTCTCGCCATTCCCATCATCTTCCTTTTTTATCTTATCCTGAAAGGCGTGGACCTCACCATAGCCGGCTTCTGGACATGCATTATCACCCTCGTTCTGTTTCTGATGATCGGAAAATATAGCCCGGCAGCCCTCAAAGACAGGACGGCCGCTATGGTCGATAGCTTCGTGAAGGGAGGAGAATCATTAGCGGGCCTCGCCCCTCTCGTGATCACAGCAAGCGTACTGGTAAACATCCTTTTCGTCGGTGGTTTAACTGCGCGGCTGATCGAAGTGACTGAGGCGGCATTGGCTCAAAACATGTGGGGCGGACTCGCCCTTGGCGCGATAGTCCCCCTTATACTGGGCATGGCCGTTCCTCCGATAGCGGCATATATTCTGTCGGCAGCCATGCTCGCTCCGGGTCTCTCTCATTTTTTTCCGCCACTGATGGTCCATCTTTTCCTCTTCTTTTATTCCTGTTTGGCTCAGATAACTCCACCCGTCTGCGGAGCTGTATTTGTGGGGGCCGCGATAGCCGAGGCCAATTGGGTCAGAACGGCTTTCATTTCACTCAAACTCGCGGCCGTGGGGTTTATTTTCCCCTTCTTTTTTATGCTTTCACCCGCGATGGTCGGCTATCATTCGACGGTTGGCGAAACAGTCCTTTTCTATGGGGCGAGCGTGCTTGGCGTTATCGCCATGAGCCTGTCATTTTTTGGTTTCCGAGAGAAGACGCTCCTCAATATCTTCTCGAGAGCAGCTTTTCTGGCAAGCGCCTTATTGCTGCTCTATCCGAGTAATTATTTGAGCCTCTGGGGTTTAGGAATAGGAATCTTCGTCTTGGTCCTCAGGGTATTGTTTCGAAGACGGACGGCGCAAGCCTAAACGATTGCGTAGGGACTGATGTGTTACCCTGAACGCAAAAAAATCTAGGTCGGTGGAACATGCGATTCTTAGACGATGTAACAGTTATAGAGCTGAGTAAACATATAAGCGCGTCTGCCTGCACAAGAACCATGGCCGCGCTTGGGGCACGCGTGATCAAAGTGGAAGAGCCGTTAGGGGGTGATCCTGCCCGAAGGATGGGCCCTTTTCCTGGCGATGATCCCCATCCGGAGAAGAGTGGGACCTTTCTCTATCTCAATATGGGTAAAAAGGGCCTCACGTTGAATCTCCATACAAAGGAGGGGCGCCGTATCTTTGGCGCACTCGTTGAAAAGGCGCATATTCTCGTTCATGACCTGGGGCCGGCCGCGATGGAGGGCATAGGGCTTGGCTATGAAGAGCTGGAGAAAAAGGCCCCTCGCCTCGTTTTTACGTCCATCACCCCGTTCGGTGAAAAAGGACCCAATATATACAACAAGTCGGAGGACATCGTCCTGGAGGCCGCAAGCGGCATGATGCTCCAGCAGGGTAGCCCCGAGCGCGAGCCCATAAAGATGGGCGGCAACATCATATATTATAGAGCGGGTGCATCGGCCTTCACAGGAAGTCTTGCGGCGCTTGAGCACGCCGAGAGAACAGGTGCCGGCCAGAAAGTTGAAGTGTCCATTCAGGAAGTTTTGTTGCACGATGATTTCATTACCGTCGAGGCCTACCTCTGTCGGGGAGAAGACATGCGCAGAAGACTCGCTCCCATGCTCCTTCCCTGCAAGGACGGCTGGTTTTATATCCGCGCGTTCCCCCACGAGTGGCCGCGCCTCGCCAAGGCACTTGATTTACCCGAGCTCGCAAAAGACGATCGCTTCATCGACATGCAGCGTCGGAGCCAGCACGCAGATGAATTGAATGCGATTATCCTGTCACGGCTTGTCAACTACAGCAAGAAAGAGGTCTATGACAAGTTGCAGCAGCATAAGGTATCTACGGCGTATCTGGCCAATATAGAAGATCTGTTTCAGTCAGACCAGTACAAAGCGCACGATTATTTCGTGACCATCGACCACCCGCAGGCGGGACCACTTGCTTATCCGGGCGCCTTTGCCGCACTCGGTGATACTGAGTGGAACTACGGGCGGGCGCCACTTTTGGGAGAGCACAACACTGAAATTTTCTGTAACGATCTCGGATTGAGCCGGCAGGATCTGGTCCGCTTAAGACAATTAGAGGTGATCTGAACATGGAAAAAAATCCATCGCAAAAATCAAGAACCAGGGTCCTCGACCTTTCCATGTTCTGGGCGGGCGCTACCTGCGCGGAGCTTTTGGGCGAGATGGGCATGGAGGTCATCAAAATAGAATCGTGCAAGCACCCGGATCCCGACCGGATTGTGACGCAAGGCCTTCTCTATCTCAACAACGAATTGGGAGATGCCCCCTGGAACCGCGGGATGCTCAATCTGAGGCGACACAGGAACAAGCTCGGCATTACGCTCGATCTGTCTTGTCCCGAAGGGAGGGATATCTTTCTCAAGCTGGTAAAGATCAGCGATATCGTCATCGAGAATTTTCGCATGGGTGTCATGGAGAAGCTGGGCATCGCCTACCACGCGCTTGAAAAGATAAACCCGAAAATCATCCTTGTATCGGTCTCCTCTCAGGGTGAGACGGGCCCGGAACGGACGTACGGCTCCAACGCCGAGATTCTTGCGTTTACGAGCGGTGTCAGATCCATCTCCGACTACGAAGATGAAATCGGCATGTTTACCGCCACGAACATTCCGGATCCCCTCGCCGGCACTGTGGCGGCTGGCATTGCTTTAGGGGCGCTTCGCCACGGGAGAAGAAGCGGGAAGGGTATGCACGTGATCATTTCCCAGCGCGAGCTACTGACAAGCTGTATAGGCGACGTGGTTATGGATTACTCTATGAATGGACGCGTGCCGGAGCCCCAGGGCAACGCGCATGACTTTTTCGCCCCACACGGATGCTACCCGTGCGAAGGCCGGGATTCATGGATTGCCATCGTCGTGAGAAACGATGATGAGTGGGAGAGCTTCTGTACAGCGATGAACATGTCCGAATTGATAAACGATCCCCGCTTTGCCACGGGGCTTAGCCGCTGGCACAACAGGGCAGAACTGGACGGGATTATCGCTGCGCGGACGGCTACCTACGAGAGGAAGAGACTCACGGATATTCTGCAGGATAAGAATGTTGCCGCTTCCGCGCTTTTGTCCGTGCCCGATTTGGTTGAGGATCGCCATCTGAAGGAGCGGGGATACTGGGACAGGATAAACGATCCTCGGCCTTCCTTCGGAGAGTATATCTGTAAGGGTAAAGGATTCAGCCTGTCTAAAACACCTATGAAGACTGATGCGCGCGCGCCTGACCTGGGAGAACATAACGCGTATGTGTACGGAGAATTACTCGGTATGTCGGATGAAGATCTGAAGACGCTTGAAGACAAGGGCATTATGGGTACCACCCCAGCGCCCGAGGTTGTGGCACGTATTCCCAAGACGCTTCCCAAGGCGCATAATAGGACCTTATGACACGATACATCACACAGAGATTGCTTTGGTTCATACCGGTATTATTCGTTACCCTCACCCTCATGTTCTTCCTTCTCCAGGTCGTGCCCGGGGATCCGCTTCGGGCGGCATTCGGCGACCAGAAGGCCTTGAGTGAAGCGCAATTGAGCACGTTACGGGTACGGCTCGGTTTAGACAAACCCGTATCTGAACGATACTTCAAGTGGCTCTGGGATGTGGTCCATCTTGACCTCGGCATCTCCTTTTATTCCGGGGATACGGTGAAAGAGCAGCTCTGGGCGAGGATTCCGGTCACTACCGGGCTTGTCATCATCTCGTCGTTTCTCATGATTCTTCTGTCCTTGCCCTGCGGAACCGTGAGCGGCTTCTATCACGACAGGTGGCCCGACTGGCTCATGCGTATTTTCTCCACGCTTTTCATATCGGTGCCAAACTTCTGGATCGCCGTGATAGCGATTATGCTTCTACTCACATTCCACGGCTCTTCTTTGTCTATCGAGTATTTCAACATCTTTACCCATCCTGTAGATGCGCTGAAGCAGCTCCTGCTACCCTCCTTGATCATGGCGTTGAGGCCCTTCGGCATCGGCACAAGAATGATACGATCGGCCCTTGTAGAGATTCTTGGGGAAGACTACATAAGGACTGCGCGAGCCAAGGGGTTAAGTGAGGCCTTTGTGACGAGACGCCACGCTCTTCCTAACGCGCTCGTTCCGGTCGTCACTTTCTACGGGCTGGAGACGGTGATCCTCATCGGTGCCGCGGTCGTCATAGAACGTATCTTCGGTTTGCCCGGCATCGGCAGCCTCGTAGTCCAGGCGGCCCAGAGCCGGGATCTCTACGTGCTGCAAGGGAGTATTCTCGTGCTGCTTGTTTTTGCCATGTTTGTGAACCTTGTCGTAGACCTGCTCTACGCAGCACTTGATCCGCGGGTGAGGTACGAATCATGAGTGGCTCTGATATGGTGCAACCTGGAGAAAGTGGGAACCGGATGAAAAAAATACTTGCGCTCTGCGCTGACGAGCCGCTCGGCACGATCGGCGTATTGCTTCTTCTTGCACTCGTCATCTGCGCAGTCGGCGCGCCTCTTTTTGCCGGCAAGGATCCGCTGAGCACCTCCATGATCAGGGTTTTCAAAGCCCCCTCCGGAGAATACTGGTTCGGTACGGACCAACTCGGCCGCGATGTCTTCAGCAGGTTCATTTACGGATCGCGTACCTCGCTGCTTGTTGGACTGGGAGCGGTGACGCTCGCTTCCGTGGTGGGAGGACTTCTCGGTATCTTCAGCGGATTGATCGGAGGCAGAGTGGATAATTATCTCCAGAGGTTCATGGACGCGCTTATGGCTATGCCCCCTATCGTGCTTGCCATACTGATCATGGCTGTACTCGGTACATCGATTACGAATACAATTGTGGCCATCGCCGTGGCCTATTTCCCCAGGATCAACCGGTTGACCCGATCAACGGCCGTGGTGCTGAGAGAAAGCCTTTTTGTGGAATCGGCAAAAGTGGCAGGCGCCTCCAAGCTCCGCATAAGCCTCTACCATATCATGCCCAATTGCGTCGGGCCCTGGCTCGTTTACGCATCTGCGCTTCTCGGCACTGCATTTCTCGCCGAGGCGACCTTAAGCTTCCTGGGTTTGGGTGTGCCGCCGCCGACCCCTTCCTGGGGAAGAGATCTGTCGGAGAATATGAGTCGTTTTGAATTTGCACCGTGGCTTTGCATATTTCCCGGTCTCGGGATCAGTTTTGCCGTATTTGCAGCAAATTTCTTGGGAGATTCGCTGCGCAACATCCTGGACCCGAGGCTGAAAAGCTAGATCAGAACGAGAAAAGGAGGGCAGTTTATGACACGGAGAAGCTTGGTATTGGTTGCGGTACTCACGTTTGCAATGGGTCTTTTGGTGTCCGGGGTGACGTTCTCCGCTCAGCCAAGTGGCCCCATCCGGGGCGGTACCTTGAGGGTACAGATGGTATCCGATCCCCCGAGCTTTGATTCGCACACGTCCACGACAGCGAGGATCCACATCCATACGGCCGCCGTCTTCAACGGGCTGGTGCGAACAAACCCCATGAAAGAACAGGTGACGGTGGAGAATGTGATCCCCGATCTCGCACAGAGCTGGAAGATAA
>DATKMQ010000022.1 GCA_035541755.1 Syntrophorhabdaceae bacterium | reverse complement strand
GGACCCGACCGAAGCGAGTGATCGGAGACAAGGCCTATGACAGCGACCCGGCTCGCAAGCGTTTGAAGAAGAGAGGCATCAATCTTCTTGTTCCGCATCGAAAAACCATCGCAACGTCAATCGACAGGATGACCGACTATGGGATCGCTACAGGAGACGATATGCAATCGAGCGAACGTTCAGTTGGATCACAAACTACCGACGCATCGTCGTTAGATATGAGAATCATATCAATATGTTCGTGGCCTTCTTCCAGCTCGCGTGCGTCATGGTAACGTTGAAAAAATGTTTATGAGTTTTGCAACCACGTCTAAGAAGCGCTAAATTCAGGAAGCGCTTTGGAAAACAGCAAGCTTGTGAATTCGTCAAAGTTCTACCATGGCCAATTTCTATCATGGCAGCTCAGCGCAAATCTCCCGGTGCTAAGATCGTCGACTTACCCTCTTTATCCTTCTTTCCAGGGCTAATCCTTTCAAACACGACGCCACAGTAGGGGCACTCGCTGGGAGAAGATGGATCTTTAGGCTTCTGACACTTTGGACAGAGGTCCATCGTACTTTCCTCGTCCTTCTCTGAATCTATATTCTGGCTTACTCTGCGCTTCCGAGTACTTATTGCGTCAGAGATCGCCTTCGAGACCCTCGTGTCCAAATAATATCCCGAATTTAAAATGCGGTCGGTCAATGTCTCCGAGGGTTCTTCAACAATGCCGACAGCGGTAGATGCTGATAGCTGCGGGCGCTGCCTTTCTTCCATCCCAGGAGCCTTTTTCTCCCGCCCGTAGTATTCATATTCCGATAGCAGCCCCTTTTCAATGAGTGCAGCGTAAACCCGTTTCAGTTGAACGAGGCTGATTCCGTATTTTTCCAAAAGATAGAAGTCATCGGGTTTTTCCCTGAAGGAAGCGAGAAATTCTTTGGCCTTAATGGTCTTTTGGGGGGTCTCATTCATTGAATCTGCGTCCTCCTATCGGAGTCTATGCATAATTATGCAGCCTACTGCCTTCTCTGGATCAGGCACTCGATACCCCTTTCTAACCCATTGGCGGAAGGCTAATCGAGAGCAATCTCAATCCTCGTCGAGTATCCTGCGAACATCGCGGAGCAGTTCCTTTATGCGGAACGGCTTGTTTACAAAGCCCTTTGCACCCATGTGAAGCATCTCTTTTACTGACGCATCAGCCGAATACCCGCTGGCCACAAGGACCTTTACTTGGGGATCAATTTTCTGCAGCTCCCGGAGACATTCCCTACCACCCATCTCTGGCATAATCAGATCCAAGACTACCAAGGAAATGTGTGTTCGCTCCTTCTTCAACAGATCCAGGGCTTCTCTGCCGTTCCCTGCCACAAGCACCTGGTAACCTGCCTTGCCGAGAATCCTGACCCCCAGCTCTCTTACAAACTCTTCATCGTCAACGAGCAGAATGGTTTCGATACCGAATGCAGGCACAAAGTCGCTGTCTTGCACCCTTTGTTCCTCCTGGTTTTCTATGGCAGGGAAATACACCTTGAACGTGGTTCCCCTGCCTGTTTCGCTGTAACAGATAATGTGACCGCCGTGCTGCTTGATGATTCCGTACACCGTGGCCAATCCCAGCCCAGTTCCCCTTCCCAATTCCTTGGTAGTAAAAAATGGCTCGAAGATATGTCCTAAAGTTTCCTTGTCCATTCCCTGGCCGGTATCAGAAACACAAAGCAAAACATAGGAGCCTGGTTTGGCTTCCAGGTGCAGTCGGCAGTAATCTTCGTCGAGTATCACGTTTTCGGTACTGATAGTGAGGGACCCTGTCTCGCCCATGGCATCCATCGCATTCACCACAAGGTTCATGATTACCTGGTCAACCTGACCCGGATCTGCGTTCACCCTCTCCAAGTCCTCTGCCAGTTCAAGCCGAATGTCTATCATTCGTGGAATGGTGCGCCGCAGGAGTTCTTCCACTCCCTTTACTTGCCTGTTAATGTCCAAAGGAACGGGCTTGGAATCAGCCTTTCTACCAAACGCGAGAAGCTTTTGTACCAATTCGGCCCCGCTTTGAGATGCATGATGGATCTTGTGAAGGTCTTCATATTCGGCATCATTCGGGCTTTTCTCGTTGAGTAAGAGTTCTGAGTACCCGAGGGTAACCTGGAGAAGGTTATTAAAATCATGGGCGATACCGCCCGCTAGCGTCCCCACTGCCTCCATCTTCTGGGCCTGGAGGAGCTGCTGTTGAACTGCCAGCTCATCAGTAACATCCCGCTTCACGGCCACGAAATTCACAATCCTTCCGGCTCTATCTCGGACCGGAGAAATTGTAGCGTCCTCCGTGTAAAGCTTTCCATCCTTTCTCCTGTTGATAAAACGTCCCCTCCAAACCTTGCCGTGCGTGATACTATTCCAGAGGTCTCTGTAGAATCCCTCTTCCTGTTCACCACTTTTCAGAATGCTCGGGTTCCTACCGAGCACTTCATTCTTGGTATATCCGGTGATCTTTTCGAACGCAGGGTTTACGTACTGGATTGACCCAGAGGGATCAGTGATCACTATTGTCTCCTCCGCCTGTTCCACTGCTGTAGCCAGACGCCGACGAGCAAGTTCCGAGCGCTTTCGACCTGAGACATCTCTCAGCCATACCTGCACACCCGGCTCGCCTCTCACTGTCATTGCTCGGGCGGTGATCTCACCGTCGAAGAACGTACCGTCTTTTCGCTGCAATTTGACCTCGTACGGTGAGACAACCTCCTCGCCTCGCATGCGGGCAATGGCTCTCTGGCTTGTTACTGCCCGGTAATCCGGATGATATATTAGCCAGTGATCCAGCCCCTGCACTTCCTGAGGAGAATAACCCAACATCTCGTGGAGTCGTGAGTTGGCGAAAATGATCTTTGAACCCTGTTGGACAAACATGCCATGAAAACTTTCCTCCACTAGATTACGATACCACTCGTGACTTTCCTTGAGTTCCTCTTCCATCTGCTTGCGTTCAGTAATATCGGTCGCGAAGACCTGTACCGCGGGCCTGCCTTTCCATGAAATTGGACCGGAATCAATTTCTATCCACCTGGTTTTTCCGTCCTTAGTCAATACCCTGTGAGCATAACGCTCCGGGATCTCCTCTCCTTGGGCCCGCCGCAATGATCGGTTCACAACCATGTCCCGGTCATCGGGGTGGATGAATTCCCCGAAAGGTCTAGAGAGCAACTCCTCCTGACTGTATCCCCAGATTCTCGCAGCGGCCGGATTCACGAACCTGTGATATCCGTCCTGAGCAACAAGGATTGCTTCGTGAGCCTTCTCCACCAGGACCCGATACTTTTCTTCCGATTCTCGCAGAGCCTCTTGCACCTGTCTTCGGTCTGTCACGTCAATGACGATAGAAAACAAAACTGTCCTCCCACCAAAAGCAACGGGCCCGGTATAAACTTCAACATCTCGGACTTCCCCGCCAGCCAGACGGTGGCGGAAGTCAAAGAATCTCTGTTGCTGCTGTTTAGCCTTTTGGAGTAGCTCAGATATCTTTTCCTGGGGAAGGGTGTTGATTTCGGTAATCTTCTTTTTCACCAGTTCTTCCCTGGAATAGCCATAAAAGGCACACGCTGCTGGACTGCAGTCCTCTATCTTGCCGGTCTCTGGATCGATGAGCAGCATCACTACATGCTGATTTTCAAAGATGGCCCTGAAGCTCTTCTCACTCCTACTTAGGGCTTCCTCGGCCTGTTTTCTTTCTGTTATGTCCGTGATTGCGGCAATGGTTCCCCTGGAAGGATTAAACGGATCTAGAGCTTTCATCCTTATGTGGCCGTCAAAGATGGAACCGTCTTGTCGTATGAACGTGGCATCGGTTTGAGTGACGAGCCCAAGGCTTAGGTCCGGGTACATTTCTTTGCCGACCCTTTCATACTGTGCCTGCGAGGGATAAACTATCGAGGCATCCTGATCCATGTACTGTTGGCTTTCAAAGCCGAACATCTCCTCCCATGCTCGATTTACCCATTTGATTTTCCTTTCTTCCGTAAGCCC
>DATKMQ010000021.1 GCA_035541755.1 Syntrophorhabdaceae bacterium | reverse complement strand
AAGGAGAAGATTGGATACATGTCACAGAAGTTCGGTCTCTACGAAGACCTGACCGTGATAGAAAATATCGATTTCTATGCCGACCTGTATGGAGTGCCGCGCAGACAAAGACCTGCCCGTTACGAAAGACTCCTCGGGTTTAGCAATCTCACGCCTTTCACAGGTCGATTAGCGGGGAACCTCTCGGGCGGAATGAAGCAGAAGCTCGGGCTTTGCTGTGCGCTGGTACACACGCCCGAAATCCTGTTTCTCGATGAGCCCACAGGCGGGGTAGATCCGGTATCTCGAAGGGATTTCTGGCGGATACTCTATGACCTCCTGAAAGAAGAGGTGACAATCTTTCTCTCCACCGCCTACCTGGACGAGGCTGAACGGTGCACCAGGATAGCGTTCATCCACAGAGGAAAGATCCTTTTGAGTGACGCTCCGGAGAACATCAAGAAATCTCTTGATGTGTTCATGATTGAGATATCCGCAACCAGGCCGCGGCAAGCCGGAGAAATCATAAGCCCGATACCGGGCGTGCTCTCCATCAGCGCCTATGGCGACCGGCTCCACGTTGCCGTCAGACAAAGGGATGTCGTAAGTTTGGTTCTCGATAGGCTTAACTCTCAAGGGTTTCCCGTAGAGGGACACAGAGAAATCCTGCCGTCCCTTGAGGACGTCTTTATTTCCACGGTTGAGAATCAGGAGAAACAGAAGGCAGACCGGTGAGATCATCTAAAGGGCTCAAAATCAATGACAGGGAATCAGCCGAATTTGCCGTGCAGGTAGAACGTCTGCGTCGTACCTTTGGCGATTTTGTGGCCGTAGATAGCATAAACCTTACGGTAAAGAAAGGTGAGATATTCGGCTTCTTGGGACCAAACGGGGCAGGCAAATCCACGACGATCCGCATACTCTGCGGACTACTCGCACCCTCGGGAGGCATGGGTACCGTGGGCGGCTTCGACATCTTAACAGAACCTGAAGCCATCAAGAGAATCATTGGATACATGTCTCAGAAGTTCTCGCTCTATGACAGCCTTACCGTGGAAGAAAACATAAACTTCTTCGGCGGTATCTATAACGTTCCCAGAGAAAAAATGACGAAACGGAAAGAGTGGGTCCTCGATATGGCGCAGCTTACCGACCTTAGGGACACCTCCACGAGAACGCTCGCCGGCGGATTCAAGCAGAGGCTCGCGCTTGGGTGCGCCATCCTCCATGAGCCTTCCATTATCTTTCTCGATGAACCGACCTCCGGCGTAGACCCTATATCCAGACGGAATTTCTGGCGTCTTATCCATGAGATGTCCGAGGCCGGAACCACCGTCTTCGTCACAACCCATTATATGGACGAAGCCGACTACTGCGATCGTCTCGCGCTTATCTATCGCGGCGCTATTATCGCAGAGGGAGCGCCCACGGAGTTGAGACACACCTATATGAAACACGACGTGCTTGAGCTTCAGACCGATCAACCCGTTGAAGCGCTGGAGGTTCTGTCGAAAAACGCCATCGATGCGGCCATTTTCGGAAGCACCCTCCACATCACCGTTGAGAAGGCGGAGCAGGATGTGCAGAGGCTTCAAACATTGCTTGAAGCCTCGGGTATCCATTGGACGCGACGCGAAAAAATCGTGCCCTCGCTCGAAGATGTCTTTGTGACCCTTATAGAGGCGTCCTGAAATGAATCTTACGCGGACCAGGGCCATTGCAAAGAAAGAGTTCATACAGATAAAGCGCGATCCCATGAGCCTCGCCATGGCATTCTTGCTACCGCTCGTCCTCCTCTTCATCTACGGCTTTGCCGTCACCTTTGACGTGGACAGGATCACTACCGTGGTTTACGATATGGACAAAAGCAGCTTGAGCCGGGAGCTTGTCAACGAGTTCACCCAGTCTCATTATTTCAGCGTTATCGCGTATCTTGACCGGTACGAGGAAATCGATAGCTTTCTTGATCGCAGCAAGGCCAAGGTAGCCCTCGTCATACCGCACGATTTTTCGAAGTATGTGCGCACGTCAGGCAAGGCAACCATCGAGGTGATTCTCGACGGGGCGAATTCCAATACGGCTAATATCGCTCAGGGTTACATTTCCGCCATCACGCTCGGGTACTCTCAGAGGATACAGGGAGGCATGATCACACCCCGCATCGATTCCAGAAGTCGCGTCTGGTACAACACGGAATTGAAATCGAGAAACTTCATCATCCCGGGGCTCATCGCCGTGATCATGACCGTAATCATCGCGCTGCTCACCTCACTCACCGTGGCCAAGGAATGGGACAGAGGTACCATGGAACAGCTCATATCAACGCCGATAAAACCTGCTGAGCTCGTTGTGGGCAAGCTCGTACCCTATTTTGTGGTCGGTTTTGCGGACACAGTCTTTACCATCCTCATGAGCACGGAGCTATTCATGGTGCCCTTAAGGGGCAGCCTCACTCTGCTTCTTGTTCTCTCTTCGATATTTCTCTTCGGCGGCTTAAGCATGGGCATTCTCATCTCTATTTCGGCCAGGAACCAGACATCAGCGAGCCAAATGGCGATGCTCAGCTCCTTTCTTCCGGCTTTCTTGCTTTCAGGTTTTATCTTCAGCATATTCAATATGCCCCTGCCGCTACAGATCATCACATATCTCATCCCTGCACGGTATTTTGTGACTATTCTGAAAGGGATATTTCTGAAAGGTGCACCGCTCTCCCACCTTTTTTGGGAGACCATGCTGCTCACGGTCTATGCCATGGCCGTCTTTTTTCTCGCCGTAAGAAAATTCAAAAAGAGGATCGATTGAAATGCTGGAGAGGATAAAACATCTCGTGATCAAGGAATTCATACAGATGTTCAGAGACCGCCGGTCCGCCTTTTTTCTTTTGGTCACACCCATCATCCAGCTCATCCTCTTCGGCTACGTGGCTACCTTCGATGTCAATTCCATATCCACCGCTTTCTACGATCTCGATCAATCATACGAGAGCAGAGAGTTAGCACAGAAGCTCACGTCGTCGGGATATTTCAACATCATCTACAGACCCACCTCACCGCGGGAGATGGCAGACCTCATCGAGAGAGGCAAGGCGCTCTGCGCCATCCAGATCAACAGGGGATTTTCGAGGGATGTGAAAAAAGAGATACCCACGCAAATACAGGTCATCGTGGACGGCACCGATTCAAACACTGCTTTGATCGCCATGAGCTATGTAAATGCAATTGTGACAGCCTTTGCCAAAGAAAAGGCCGCCGCCCCCATACATCCCGTGCTTTCAAACATAGACTTTCGTACCCGTGTCTGGTATAACCCCGATCTCAAGAGCAGGAACTATATGATCCCTGGCGTTGTGGCCTCGATCATCATGCTTACCTGCCTCATCTCCACCTCCATGTCGGTGGTCAGGGAAAGGGAGGTGGGCACCATGGAGCAGCTCATGGTTACCCCCATACGGCCGGTGGAGCTCATGCTGGGTAAGACCGTCCCTCCCGCCATTATTGCCTTTTTCGATATGGCACTGGTCACTGCTGTGGGTGTCTTCTGGTTTGATGTGCCTATAAAAGGGGCCTTTCCATTTCTCTTTCTCTGCACGATCATCTATCTTCTCCCCGTGCTCGGCATAGGGCTTTTCATATCGACCATAGCCAAGACCCCCCAGCAATCGATCATGGCGTCATTTCTCTTCTTTCAGCCCGCCATCCTGCTCTCCGGATTTGTCACCCCTATAGAGAATATGCCCGCCATATTCCAGTACATAACCTACGCCAATCCCTTGAGGTATTTTCTCGTGGTGGTACGCGGCATCTTTCTCAAGGGGGTCGGCATAGGCATCCTCTGGCCGCAGATACTCTCGCTCTTCGCACTGGGCGTCGTAATTCTTTTACTCAGTTCCTCGCGGTTTAAAAAACGGCTTACCTGATCTTTCCGCGCATACGAAATTGTACGGACGCTCTTCCCCATACTGAAGCCGCTGCACGTGTCTTTTAGAACCGTTTATATCGAGCGATGCACAACGCAAACGTGTATGGAAATCTATTTTCAGGGAAGAAATTGAGATAAAATGAGGGGCAGGGTCATATGGGCGCCCTGCCCCTCATTCCTACATTGTCCTATAGGACGGTATCATTTCATTTGATGTTTACTTTGTCGCTTCCTTCGAAAGACAGTTCCTTACCGCGGTAGTCGGCTATCAAGGTTACTTTGAGCGAAACCTTATTACCCGCGGCGATACCCACGAGGTCCTGTGTGTTGAATTTCGCCATGTAGCCGGTGCCGAACCGGTAGATGCTGCCTTTTACCACGCCGGCCCCTTCGCACGCCACGCCCTGGATATCTGCGATTTTCAGGTTATAGCGCCACGGCAAGGTAATGAAGGCGGTGAATGTACCTTTGCTCAGGTTTACGACCTCCGGTTCAATTTTGACCTTGGCCTTGATCGGCGTAGCGCAGAGGAAGTTGGCCGCGTCGTTCGTGTTGCCGGTACCTAAATAGCGGGCTTCTTGTGGATACGGGCAGATGGGTCTCGTTATAGCGGGCCGATAGGCAGAAACCGGGCGGGAACCTATGATCGCCGCAGGCTCAATGTCCTTTTCTACCCAGTTCATGAGCGGCGTAAGATAGTCGGCCGAGTAGCAGCCTATTCCGCCACCACAGTGGAACATGCCGGGGATGAAATAGAGTTTATAGAAGTCATCCACCCTGTCCAAACCGCCCATTTCACGAATCACTGTCTTGTAGTATTCGTATTCTCCGAGGGGATCGGTCACCTCTGAATAGCCGAAGGTGCCGATGATCTTTGCTCCCCGTTTCTTTACCGCCCACAGGTTGGGGTCATCCGCCCTCATCCAACCCACCTCGGGTCTCGCCATCGCGGTAAAGGGGTCGGTATCCCAGTTCCACTTTGTCATGTCAAAGCTCGGGTTTCTCAAGAAAAGGTCTCTGACCGTAGCCTGGCCAAGTGGTCCGGCAGCGCCTCCTGCCAGAAATCCCAGGCCGCCGCCCCAGCCGCTCGTATTCGGGTTTCCTGGGGTCGTGCAGACCTCGGCGCCCGGCTCAAAGGGTATGCCAAAATAGTACCCCGAGGAAGTATGAGGTGCGAGATACATCTGCGCGATCGCCTGTCTCTGGGCGAGTGTCCAGCAGTTAGACGCATCCACGTCGTTCGGGCAGGCAGGAAGATCGGTCATGGGGTCAAAGCGGCAGGTGGCTGGGTTCTCGATGAGCCCGTCAACAAGGCCATCTCTCTTGTCACACTTGTCGTACACGTACTGGGCCTGTAGGCAGAGCTTGCTTCCCGGTACGCTCGCTCCGTACTGAGCTTTCCACATGAATCCCATCATGTTCACCACGAGATCCTGGGGAGGGGAGCCGATAAGGTAGCCGTTGAAATCTTCGGGATACCTCTGGGCCTCGATAAAGCCCTCGCGGCCGCCGTTGGAGCAGCCGTCCCAATATGAGTACTGGGGATAGGCGCCTTTGTAAGCATTGATGATTTTCTTTACCAGGTTCGCCACCTCGTGGTTTGCCCTGTAGGCATAGTCCTTGACCAGCTGGTCTGTAGCCGCGTTTTGCGGGACTGCCCAGCCGGTGCTCCCCTTGCTCATGTCGTGGCCTGTGTCAGTGATGACGGCTGCAAACCCCATGTTCAGGTAGGGTGCCTCGCCGTTCGCATTGAGCGAGCCGGCAGTGCCTCCGGATCCGAGAAAGATGAAGCGATTGTTGTAGGTTGTCGTGGGAATCTTCAGGATAAAGTTAATGCTCGGGTAGATAGTGCCCTGAACGTAGCATAACTCCGGCAGTGTGCTGGTAGCAGCATTTAACGTGACCGATGTAAACGTTACAGGTTTGCCAAACTCAAGGTCTGTAAACGAAAGGCCTGCGATACCCGGGCAGGTGACAGCCCCGAATCCAACACCGGTACCGACTGTACACATTATGAGTGCAGCAAACACAAAAATGCTTATTTTTTCTCTGACTCGCATTGCATGCCTCCTTGATGCATCACATTTTGGTTAAAAAACACGGACCCTTCCTAAAACCAGAGATATCTCTTAGTTGAACCTTCACCTCCTTTTCTTGGATAAATAACGCCGCACCGGGAAACCGCACAGGGCCGGGGGCGGTCGACAATGATGGTTTTGTCAAGGAAATTTTTCGTGCGCACCTTCCAAATCTGGATCTACTGGTCCATTCGACATGGAGTACAAACGTCTTGACAAATCGTGTTGAAGCCGAAAGGTCGGGAAAAGCGGCCGGCTATTTTTGATACCTGTTCGGCTACCGGTGCAATGGCTGTTTCACACCACTTTTCTGGTTGCTCTCGCACCGTTTCACCACGCCTCCTCTACATAGGGAGCGAACCTTAATGTTTATACGTATACACTTATACGATAAAGGTAAGTCTATTAGCGAGTGTGACTTTTGTCAACTGAAAAACGTGACATCTGTCATGCTATTGTAGAACACCCAATGATTAGTGAAGACAATAAGTTATACCTCAGTATCATTGTGACATATTGCTTGTAACTTACCTTAGCGCAAATGTTTTCGATGGTTCTTTGTGTCCCGACGGCGATCCGTTACCGGTTGGGACTTGAGAAATTATTTGAAAGCTTTAACGATACGCCTTGGACAAAAGAAATGGGATGAAATTGAGTGCCGAACACGGTTAACCGGCAACGGCCTCTCTTTCTTTTCCCTTCTGTAGTATAATGATTGGAAACCATTGCTCTACGAGGTGAGAATATGGGTACAGAGGGCGAGAACAAAACCATCAACCGCAGAGAGTTCCTGAAGATCAGTGTGGCGGGCGCCACGACTGCTGCGGTGGGCTTAAGCGGTCTTTCCAGCGTCTTGAAAGCGGCCGAAGGACAGAGTCAGGGTGCGCCACCCCTTGCCTTTCGCACGCTTGGACGAACGGGCCTCAAGGTTACGGTTGTCAGTTTCGGCGCTATGCTCACACCTGAGCACGAGGTCATGAGGGCCGCATTTGACCTGGGGATCAACTATGTGGACACAGCGAGAAAATACATGGGTGGCAGAAACGAAGAGACGGTGGGCAGGGCCATCAAGGGCATCCGCGACCGTCTCTTTATCGCGACCAAAGTAAGGAGCACATCCACATCCAGGAAACAGGTTATAAATGACGTGGAAACAAGCCTTGCCAAACTCGGCACGGATCATATAGATGTGATCCAACTCCACGGCCTCACGAGTCCGGGCCGGGCATTCATCCCCGAGGTCCGCGAGGCCTTCACTGAACTGCGCACCCAAGGCAAAGTCCGGTTCTTCGGTGTGACGACCCACACGAATCAGGCCGAGGTGGTGAACGCGGTGGTCGATGACAAAGAAAAATTCTTCGATACGGTACTCGTGGGGTACAATTTCAAGAGCTCCCCCGATATCGGAGAAGCCATCGCCAGGGCCGCAAAAGCCGGAATCGGCGTTGTTGCTATGAAGACGCAGGCGGGCGGGTACAAGACGGATATGTTCGGCGCTGTGAGTCCGCATCAGGCGGCGCTCAAATGGGTGCTCCAAAATTTGAACGTGACCTGCGCGATCCCCGGTATCAAGGACACTGAGATGCTTGCCGAAGCCACCTCCGTCATGGGTATGCAACTGACCCGCGCCGACGAGCGAATTCTCGAGCATTACTCCAACGCCATTAGCCCCTATTATTGCCACCTTTGCGGACGCTGCGAACCGACCTGTCCTAACGATGTGTCCATAAGCGTGATCAACCGCTCGCTCATGTATGCGGAAGGTTACCGGAACATGGACCTCGCTCAGGAAACGTACCGCGAAGTTCCGAAAAGGCAATCGGCCCTTACGTGCTTGAATTGTGGCGAGTGTGTCGCCCGCTGTGTGCACGGCATCGACATCGCGCAAAAGATGGAAAAAGCCCGTAGCCTCTTCATCTAGGTGCGGTGGATATCATGCGCATTAGGACCCCTATTCCTCTTCTCACGCTTTTCGCCATTATCTGTTGTATTATGAGCGCGCCTTGCGTTCTCTTTGCCGCCGGAGAGCCCGTTGAGAGCACACCGTCGCTCGCGGGCTTTGCCAAAGGGTGGACCGTAGACGGAAACGTAAATCGATACACCAGGGAGAACCTCTATACTCACATTGACGGCGAAGCAGAGCTCTATATGCCTTATGGTTTCTCAGGGCTTGAATCGGTCCTTTATAAGAAGATGGACAACCCGAAGGTCGCTCTTCAAGCGGACATCTTCAGAATGGGATCGCCTATCGACGCCTTCGGCGTATACTCTTACTATCGGGACCCCGATTCGGAAACAGTGAATATCGGTGCGGAAGGCTTTATCGACGATTCCCAGCTCATGTTCTATAAAGATCTCTATTTCGTGCACCTGGCAGCGTCCGGTGACAATCCCGATCGGGCTGATTTTTTAGCCTGCGCCGAGGCTATCGCCAGGAGGCTCCCCGGTGGGTCCGCCACACCGCGGGAGCTCGACCTTATCAAATTTCCCGGCGTGCTCCCGCACACGGAAAAATATACGGCACAGAGCGTCCTCGGATATGCCTTCTTCAAAAAGGGACTGACGGCCGAGGCCGTGCTTGCCGGACGGCCGGTAAAGATGTTCGTGATTCTCGATGGATCAGACAAAGAAGCAGCCGACACCTTTAACAGGTACGCGGCATATCTTAAAGAAAAAGGCGGTGCCCCTCGCATTGTGAAAAGTGAGGAGGCTGCAACGCTTGTCGGCTCGGATCCACTGTACAAAGGCGTGCTCGTGCGTCTGTCGGGCCGCCATGTCTTCGGTATAACCGATCTGGCCTCTGCACCCTGAGCGCGCTTTTTGCTCCGGGCCGTCACAGTTCGTCCGATTGCAGCTTAGTTTCCGGGCGGTTATATTTCTGTTTTGAGAAACCGTAGAATATGAGGCTCGCCGTCATTCCCACAAAGCATACAAGAAACGCCAGGTGGTAAGCCTCAGGTGGATAGTCCTTGCGGGCCCCGCTCGCGAGCGAGATAATGACGCCAATGATCTGCATGAAGAGGGCGCCCCCGACCATAACGAAGAAATTGATCCCGGCGATGACCGTACCGGACATGGTGAGGGGAAAGAGCTCTTTAATATGCGAGTAGGCAAGCATGCCGAAGCCGCTCGCGAACCCGATGAGAAGAAAGAGTACTGAATAAGCCACGGGACTTTGAATCCTCATAATCCCCGTAAGCGGGACAAGACAGAGCGCATAGCAGCCGATACCAGCGAGCGCCACTGGCTTGGTCGCGCGGAAAACCCGGTCGGCAAGATAGCCCGCTACGGGTGAGCCCATGATCATGCCAAAGGCGAGCATCATCAGAATATTGCCGGTTGTGATCGCGTTGAAGCCCTTGATAAACATCAAATAAGGACCAAACCAGATACCCTGCAAGGCCACAAACGTGCCATATCGAAAGAATGCTATGGCGCCTATCTGCCAGAAGGAAAGACTGGCGAGAACCTGGTGTGAGGTCTTGAGCACGCTCGTCGGGCGTTGAGCGGAGGGTGCCTGCCGCCCATGCTCCTCGGTTGACGCGTTCGTATCGTTTATGACGAAGAGGCTGACGAGCGCCAGCATAGCCGTTATGAGCGCGCACACGACAAACGTGACTCTCCACCCGATCAGAGAGTTCACATAGACGAGCGGCGTGGTGGCGAGAAAATTACCCAGGGTCCCGATGGACATGAGCGAGCCTGAGAGTGTGGAAAAACGTTGCGGAGAATAGCCCGTGGCAAAAACCTTTAGGGCACCCATAAGCGCCGACGCCATACCCGCGCCGATAAGCGCTCTCCCTGCAAGTGCCACGGAGAAACTGCCGGCGCATGCAAAAAGTAATGCACCGGCCGCCCCCACCAGAGAAAAGAAGCATATGACCCTTCGGGGCCCCACGCGATCGAGGAGGATGCCCATGGGTATTTGAAGAACGGCGAACACATAGAAAAAGGCGCTCCCGAGCAGACCCAACCCCTGCGGATCAAGATTGAACTCCCGCGTGAGATCCGGGGCCATTACGGCATTCGTAACCCTATAAAACATGGATAAGGTAAACAGGGCAGCAAGCACAGGGAAGGCGAGAAGGGATTTAGCCTCTTTCCTCATTTCTTGTTTCAGGATAACCCGTAAACCGAAATCCTCGCCACACATTTCTTAAGAATTCTTGGGCCGCGATCACGCCTTGCGGGGGAGAATTGTTGAGATGTACATGTTTTATTTTGGCTTTGACTGTGATAAGGTTATGTACGCGCAAGATAAGGATAGCCCTGTGTCAATATCCCCCGATCGTCTCATAGACCAAGCAAGACAATGCGGGGCCGTCCGCGCAGCCCTGTTTGACACATCGACCCTTAGCTACTCGAGAGAATTTCGGCGCCTCTGCGAGCAGAACAAGTGTGGCCACTATGGAAAGAACTGGATGTGTCCACCCGCGGTGGGCGCTTTTGAAGAACTCAAGGCAAAGGCCGCCCGATATACATGCGGCCTCGTTTTCCAGACCGTCCACACGCTTTCCCATTCCCTTGACCGCAAGGGCATGCGAGCCGCCTTTGTCGAGCATGATCGGGTCTTAAGCAGGATAAAAAGATTGTTCACTGCCACCTACGCCATGAAAGATGTACTTGCGCTCGGCGCCGGTCCTTGCACACAGTGCCCGACTTGTTCGGCCGTCAATGGATCGCCATGCCCTTACCCCGATCGGGCTTACGCGTCGGTCGAATCGTACGGGATCGATGTGGCCGAGTTAGTGAGAAGATGCGAGATACCCTATCATAATGGGAAGAATACCGTGTCCTATGTGGGATGCATACTGTTCATGCCGGATGAGGATGCACACCCCTTGAAGACAAGGCAGGCAGTTTATCGCCATGAGGAGGTTGAACCATGCAACAATCCATCGTAAAGGTTAACAAGCTCGAATTGAATTGGCCCGAGATATGCCCTTACTGCGGTACCGACCTGAAAGGTGCCGAGGGTATCGTGGAGTTCAGCCTCAAGGTCAAGAAGGGGATCAAGGGGCTCCTCATGGAAGGTCTCGGATCAAGGAAACTTCCCATGAGATTGTGCAGGCCCTGTGCCAGGAGACTAAACGTCTTCAAAACCATGGAGACGATCGGCAGCATAGTGATGTTCGCGGCCATCCTGCTACCCGTTCTTTTGAAGACTCAGGCGATGCAGCGGATAACGTACGTGACCGGCTCCGCATCCTGGCTTGGGTTTATAGCCGTAGGTATCTGGCTTGGGTTAATACTCGTAGGCATAGGAGAAATGGGCGTGCTCAAATCGATCGGGGCCGAATGCAGGTTCCTTGCTCCCAACCGCTGGAGGCTCAAGTTTCATAACGGCGCCTTCACCAATGAGTTCTTAAACCTCAACGCCCGCTCCATCGAGAGAACATAGATCCTAAGCTGTCTCACGCGCTCGATAAAGACGAATCCTGTGCTGTCGGCAAAACCCTATTTCTGTTTTTCGAGATGCTCTCTCTTGACCTCGCGCTTAAGTATCTTTCCAGCCGGGCTTTTAGGCAGCTCGTTCACTATCTGGTACTCTTTAGGGACCTTAAAGGGTGCCAGGCGTCCCTTGAGATAGCCCTTCAGTTCCTTAGTGTCAATAGTTTGTCCGGGTTTGGGTACGATGAAAGCAGCCACCCGTTCGCCCCATTCCTTGTCGGGAAGGCCTATGGCCACGCATTCCTGCACCGCGGGCCAGGTGTAGAGGGCTTCCTCCACTTCGCGGGGAAAGACGTTTTCGCCGCCTGTGATAATGAGGTCTTTGAGACGGTCTACAATGTAAACGTACCCATTTTCGTCAAAAACACCGATGTCCCCTGATCTAAACCACGCATCTTTTTGTCTTCTCCTGTTGCCCTCTGGATACCAGAAAGATTCATGCGTTGCCTGGGGGTTGTGCAAATAACCCTTCATCACGTTATATCCGCGAATGCAGATCTCTCCTTCCTGCCCCTGCTCCAGGATGTGACCCGATGTGTGCCGTATCTGCACCTCAATCCCGTGCACCGGCTGCCCCACGGCGCCGACCACGTGCTTTTCAGGATAGTAATGATTGAAAGTAATGGGCATGGCCTCAGTCATTCCGTATGACTCCGCGATGGTGAGCCCTGTGAGCGCCTTCCATTGCTTCACAACTTCCATGGCCATGGAGGCCCCAGCCGAGAAACAGTAACGTACCTTCCCCATTTTCTTTTTGAGATCCTGAACGCCTAAAAGGCGCACGTAAACCGTGGGCACGGAGAAGAACTTGGTAACCCGGCCCTGTTCCATGAGCGCGAGCACCCGATCCAGATCTAATGCCGGCAACAGTTCCAAACACCCCGCGGTCATGATCGTTGAATTCATAACGTGTATCTGGCCGAAGACATGGTTAAAGGGCATGAAGCAGAGCGCAAGGTCGTTTTCCGTGGATCGCTCGTACACGGCGATCGCCTGACTCGAAAAGCTGATCCCCTCATGTGTCAGCATAACCCCTTTGGGCACGCCGGTAGTGCCGCCCGTGTAGAGTATGGCTGCCGTATCGTCCCGTTCTCTGTCGAGCGCCTTGAATGATCCGGAGCCCTTGTCCATGAGATCCTGAAGGGTAAGATCACAATCGGAGAGACATATGATCTTTTCGAGCATACCGGGGCCTTTCAAGTGGGCAAGATCAGATAATCTGTCGGGTGTGGTAAAGAGAATCCTCGGTTTGGCGTGGTTTAGCAGATTGGTCAGCTCCCCTGCGGTAATCGTGTTGAATAGCGTAACTGCCACCGCGCCGGCTTTGAGAACGCCAAAGTAGAAGATAATCCAATCCGCCGAATTGGGAGCGCATAAAGCGATAAGTTCCCCGGGCTTCACCCCCATCTTTATGAGACCCGTTGCGACCCGGTCGGCCTGATCGTTGAGTTCGGCGTAGGTCAATTGGCGGTCTGACTCCCGGATGGCCATATGATTGGGAAAGAAGGAAGCGGACAGTTCTAAATTTTTCGCAAGATTCATAACAAATCTCCTTGATAAAGTATTTCACTTCATTTGCAGGTTGTCTTCCATGCTCTGTATCTCGATGTGAAGGTGAAATTATCCATAACGAATACCATGAATTGTGGACTCTAACAAATACTCAACGTATTGAATATTTATCACAGCGAGGCACCGTATGTCAAATGAATTCTCCGCCATTTTGTGCTAAATAGCAGCAGCGCAGCGCGCCGATTGTAGCCAAAAAGAGTTTTAAATGCAATATATTGATATTTTATACGTTGACAATATCAATGCATCGTGGTATGGGGATAGGATAAGACTAAAAAGCCATGTCTTAGCTGGTCTATAGTGAGCACGTCACTTCGTGGCCAACGGACGGGAGGACAACTATGAGCAAATCATCTGAGGAGCTTTACGCAGAGCGAGAAAGGAGGGTGCTTGACGCAATCGCGCTTAAGAAGCCGGATCGGGTCCCCATCATGGTGATGTTTGGTTTTTTTCCTGCGCGGTACTCGGGATGGACCGTAGAACAGGTCATGTACGACCCGGAGAAGCTCTGGAAGGCACAGTGGAGGACCATGCTCGAATTCGAGCAGGATATGGAACAAAACCCATTCGGTCTGAGATTCCTGGGTCCTCTGCTTGACGCCCTCGACTTCAAACAGCTCCTCTGGTCAGGCCACGGCGTGGGCGCAGATTTCTCTTACCAGTTCGTCGAGGGCGAATACATGAGGGCAGACGAATATGACCGCTTTCTGTTCGACCCCACCGACTTTATGCTGCGCTGTTACTGGCCCAGGGTCTTTGGCGCGTTACGCGGGCTAACGAAGCTCGGACCCCTGCGCGATATTATCACCTACTCCATCGGCACACCTTTTGGTTTTGGTATTTTCAGCGCGCCTGACGTAGTGGAAACCCTGGAGGCTCTGAAAAGGGCGGGAGAAAAGTCAGCGGAAATAGCGTCTTACACGCGAGACTTTTCCGTTAAGGTGAGGGAGGCGGGATTTCCCATGCAGACAGGAGGTTTCGCTCAAGCCCCCTTCGATACGCTCGGTGACTATTTCCGTGGCACCAAAGGGCTTATGCTTGATATGTACAGGCGACCCGACAAGGTGATTGCTGCGTGCGAAAAGCTGCTCCCCATTATGCTCGAAATGGCGGTAGGAGCTGCCCGGACTTCCGGCAACCCGAGGATATTCATCCCTATCCATAAAGGCATTGACGGTTTCATGTCTCAAGATCAGTTCAATAAATTCTTTTGGCCGACCTTGAAGGAGCTCATGACTAACCTGATCAACGAAGGATTGACCCCCTGTCCCCTATGGGAGGGAAACTGCACGTCGCGTCTTGAAACGATCAGGGATATCCCGGCCGGCAAGGCTATCTACGCCTTTGAGTCTACAGACATATTCAAGGCCAAACAGATCCTGAAAGAGACTGTGTGCTTAAGGGGCAATGTCCCTCTTTCCCTCCTGGTAACAGGAACGACTGACGACGTCAAAGCATACTGTAAAAGACTTATCGATATCGTGGGCGAAAACGGAGGATTCATCCTGGACGCGGGCGCAGCGCTCGATGATGCGAGGCCTCAAAACGTGCGGGCTATGTTCGAGTTCACAAAAGAATACGGCGTGTATTAGAGACGAGTAACTATCATGAAGGAAGAAGGGGCGGCTCGTAACCGCCCCTTTTTTGCATGTTAACTCTCACGCCGATTATTGATGGTCTTTCCACATACCGTACTTCTCTCGTAGGACTCTGTGGAGGATTTTGCCGTTGCCTGTTCTTGGCATCTCCTCGTCCTTGATAAACACAACGCTTTTGGGCACCTTGAAGCCGGCAATCTTGCCCTTGCAGAACGCGGATATTTCCTCAGGCTTGGCACTCTTGCCTTCATGGAGCACGATAACCGCCATGACCGACTCACCCCACTTCTCGTGGGGCACGCCGATGACGGCCACATCTTTCACCTTCTCGTTTGCCCCTATGCAGTTCTCCACCTCGGAAGGAAAGATATTCTCGCCGCCCGAGATGATCATGTTTGCCTTCCTGTCTACGAGAAACAGGTACCCCTCTTCGTCTTTGTAACCCATATCACCTGCGCTGAAGTAGCCGCCCTCCTTGAAAGCACCGGCGGTCTTTTCGGGGTCTTTCCAATAGGCAGAGAAGAGCATGGGACTTCTCGAATAGACCTCGCCCACCTTGTTGGGTTCGGTGATCAGATTGCCTTCTTCGTCATAGAGCCTGAGCAGATCGGAGCCTATGACCTCGCGGCCGCAGGAGCCGAGTTTTGTGAGCTGTTCCTCGGGCTTCAAAATCGTGACGCATCCCGCCTCGGTCGATCCGTAGGCCTCATCGAGCTTGGAATTGGGGAACATCTTGAGGATGCCGAGCTTCGTATCCCTTCTCGCGGGCGCAGAGGAAATAAGGAGTTTCTTGATTGAGGTAAGATCGTATTTGTTCTTCACCTGATCGGCAAGGGAAAGCAGCATGATGTAATGGGTCGGCACCAGAGAGGTGAACGTGACTTTGTGATCGGAAAATGTCTTGAGCAGATCTTCGGCGTCGAAGCTCACCATATTGTAGCACATGACGGTGGCGCCCACCCAGGTGTTCACGAATGAATAATTGAGTGAGTTGATGTGACAACAGGGCATGACGAGCAGGTTCACGTCGTCATGGCTGAAGAAGTGGTCGTGGATCATGATGAAATACTGGGAAAAGAGTGACCGGTGGCTCTTCATCACGCCTTTGGGTTTGCCGGTGGTACCACTCGTGTACATGATGATCCACGTGTCCTCGGCGTCCACGATGGTGGCCGGCTCTTTTGGGCTCGCTTTAGCAAGCGTACTCTCGTAATCTATGTAGCCCTCATATTTCGGGGCGTCAAAGCCGAAGGAAATATACTTCTCCACAGTGGGGAGGTTCTTTTTCATGCCGTCCACCATCTTGATCCAGGGAAATTCTTTCCCGTCTTTTTTGTCAAGGCCGCCCTGCACGATAAAGACCTTGCATTCGCTGTGATTGATGTTATATTCCATCTCCGACGCTGAAAGCCTGAACATGATGGGCACGACGATAAAACCTCCTTTTGCCGCGGCCGCATACATGTCCATCCATTCGGCGCAGTTATACGCCAGGGCCGCGAACCTATCGCCCTTCTTCATGCCGAGTGCAGCGAGCGCGTTTGCCAGTTTGCATGCGCGTTCGTTCCATTCCTTGAATGTGTACTCTCTGTAAAGGTCTTTGGAACCGATCTTGTTCGGCCATTTAGCCGCATTGACTTTCAATACTTCCTTTGCCGTAAGCCATTGAACAGTCTGCATAACTATCCTCCTTGAACTTGTTGTGTGTTAAGAGAAAAGGCAAACCTTTTTCTTCTCATCGTGTTTTTCATATACGTTTTTCCGATTCTTTATCGCCGCCATTAAGACTGACCATTCTCAACGCGAGAAGAGCGGCGCCAAGCGCGGCAGTAATCTGCGGGTCGTGAGGTGTAAGGACCTCTATGTTCAACTCCGATTCTATAGTCTTAACGAGCCCTACGTCCTTGGCGCCTCCGCCCGTTACCGCGCATGCCCCGACAAGACCAATGCGGGTTACGAGGTTCACGATCTTGGACGCCATGGCCTTATGGATACCTGCGAGGATATCTTCCGCACAGGCGCCCTCTGCGATACGGGATACCGCTTCGGATTCGGCAAAGACCGCGCAGCCCGTTGTGAACTGCACCGGATTGGAAGACGCAAGCGAGCGCGGCCCGATCTCGTCGATGCCCATATGGAGTATACGGGCGATGACCTGAAGGAATTTTCCACTGCCTCCGGCGCACTTCTCATTGAGCAGGAAACTCAAGGTTCTCCCCGCATCATCGAGCCGGATCACCTTGCTGAATTGAGCGCCTATATCGATGAGGGTCCTCACTGAGGGAAAGACAAGATGGATTCCTGCGGCGTGACAGGAAATGTCCGTGGCCGTACTGTTGGCGAATGGAACCATGGCCGCCCCATATCCTGTGGCGAGCGTGAAACAAATATCTTCTAAGGTAAGGTTAATCTTTTTCAGCACCTCTTCAGCAACGTTTCGGGCCGTTTCCTGATAATTCCCTCCGGAGGGCGCGATCGCGTAAGATCGAATTGCCTTATCTTCGCAGATCACGGCCTTGGAATACCCGGAGCCCACATCAATGCCTAACGCATACGCCATAGATCAATCCTCCTCATCCCCTTCACCGGCCGCGGTCTGTACTATCGTGCTCACAAGAATAAGCTTGCCTCCTTGAGCCCTTCCCCGCTCCTTTTAAGTTTCTCCCCTTTTGCCCAAGCGTTCTGAAAAAGCTCTTTTGCCATAAGCGCCGCTCCCAGGGCGCCGGTGAGCAGTGGTTCGTGAGGGACAAGCAGAGCAAATCCGAATCTTTTCTCGAGCGCTTTTACGAGTCCAATATTTTTGGCGCCTCCGCCGGTTACTGCCACGTCCTGTTCGATCTTCAGTTTATTCACCATAGCGCATATCCTTGCCGCAACCGCGTCGTGGATACCGGCGGTAAGGCTGGCAAGAGGCTCTCCGTTTGCGAGCTGGGAGACGACCTCCTGTTCGGCAAAAACCGTGCACGTATTGGCGATGGGGGTCACTTTTTCCGCTGAGACAGAGAGCGCGCCCAGGGCATCGAGCGGCACATTAAGGGCATCGGCGATAATCTCGAGAAAACGGCCGGTTCCGGCGGCGCATTTGTCGTTCATCACAAAATCGATCACCTTTCCGTTCTTTATCCGTATGCCCTTGCTGTCCTGTCCCCCGATATCAATGATCGTCCGGGCTGTAGGAAGAAGGCTGTGCAACCCCTTTGCGTGACAGGTGATCTCTGTGATTTGTTTGTCTGCGAAAGGAACGTTGATCCTGCCGTATCCGGTGGCAATGATATAGGTGAGGTCGTCAAAGGCAAGATGCGCGTGTTCAAGCGCCTCTTCCATGACTTTATCTGCTAATTTCCGGTGCTCCGGCCCGGTGGGGCCCACAACTGAAGCCCTGAGCCCCTCATTGACTATGACCACCTTGGTCATGGTGGAGCCAATATCCACACCGGCAAAATACTGATTCATTTCTGTGCGCACTTAAAGCCTTCCGGGATGATATGAGGTCAGGCATTGGATAAACCTTATTTGTCCTCTCGGTTCTTGATCTTCCCGATTACGCTAATTCGTTCTTTTCTTGTGGGCCTCCAGCGTCTCGACGAAGGCGTCAATCCTGTTGTGGGTGTCTATTTCATTATAAGAGCTGATATCAACGATGTCGCCTTCCATGATAAGCGTGGGTATGTCTCCATATACCTTCTTCAAAACCTGGGCCTGCTGGACGATACCTGCATGCCAGCTCCGGCAGGAAAAAGCCGAATGGAAGACGACTCCGTCACAGTTGTAATCCTCAAGGTATTCGATAATGCGCTCAACTTTTGGCAACGAACCCGGGCGCCTCCTGGCCTTTTCGTACCAGTGGGTCCAGAACCTTACCCATCGCCAGGCGATGTGCTCAAGGGGGTCGTTCGTTTTCGGGAGATCGAGACGATCAAGCTTCTCTGCATTCCGATACGTGACCTCAACCGGGAACACGACCCCTTTGTCATTGAAGTACTGAAAATCGCTTAAGGCAAACCAGGATGGAAGTCCCGCACCCCAGACCACACGGTATTTTTCATTCTCGGCCACACCCTTCTTCTGTTCTATCTTCCGTTTCAACTCTTCTTGCAGCATCACGTAGTAATCGTATGCCTCCTGGGTGCCGAGATTGAAGGTAACCGGCACCATGGTGTTCATGGCATCGCCTGTATCCATAGGGGTCGGGATGGCCCTGCGCAGCTCGTAGGTTTCAATGAAAAGGTCCCATGTCCGATCCGTGAGATCGACGATAGTCGCGAGCCTGTCCCAGTCCATCTTTTTTCCGGTATGCTTCTCACAGAAAAGGACGAGCTCCCGAAGCTCATCGGCGGCATATTTTACATAGAGTTTCTCCTGGTCCTTGTGATCCATATTGGGGTCCCAGGGCGGATAGTACATACTTCCCACGAACACCGGCACGTCCTGCAGGTAGTGCTGGGTTGCCTGGGGCCACTTGAAGCGGGGATCGCAGAGCTGCTGGGCGCTGCCGATAATCATATCCGGTCTCGCCATGCCGCCCCAGGGCGTCTCTGGAGGGATCTGGCCGCCGAGCTCTTCGCGCCAGACATCAAACCCTATGGTGCATGTCGCGTAGGTGCAGAGCGACCGGGAAAAATTCTCCGCCTCTGCTTTCTGCAGGTATTTTTCCGCGTCACGCTTGGCAGCACACACCCCGGCAAAACTCTCGCCATACGCCGGAACGATGTCCATCGCCCGTATGATCTCGTCCTGGCCGTCGTTGATGTACGTATAGGCCACCTTCTTCCCCTCTTCCCTGGCTTTGAGGGTGGAAGCCATGTTACCCCGCACAAACTTCGCTATCTTCCCCGCAGATTCAGTTGCCAGTGTTCTTGGTTTTTTGTCTTCAGCCATATGATTATCCTCACCGTATAGTATTTATACGATCATCTCCATAAATGCCTCTATCCTGGTCTTAATCCTCGGCAAAGTAGAGGTGGAGTACTCATCTTCAAGGTAGAGCACAGGAACGCCGGACGATTCCACAAAGCTTTTCACCGCAGGAATGTCAAAACCATAGGGGTCGCAATACTTGTAGGTGAAAAGAATGACGCCGTTAATATTGAAGTCATCGATATACTGCTTCAAATGACCGAACCGCGCCTCAAGATTCTCCCGATAGTTTGCTCCTTCGCTCACGAAGGTCGTAGGGATCTTGAGCTTCTTGAGGTAACGTTCGGCGAGACCGGAAACGGGGTCGGCGGTATCGTCCACATCGGGCCAGTAGACCTTGCTGCCGATCGAGATATCATCCATGACGAGCGCCGCGCCTGCCTTTTCTATGGTGTCGATCACGGCTATGTCGTCGAGCTGGTCTCCCACGATCATGATCCGGGGAACCTTGCCGCGTGGGGAAATCTCTCGTTCCTTCACCTGACGGGTGACACCTTCTATGAGGGCGCTCGATTCGGTAACAGGGAGGCTCATGCACGCCACGAGGACCTTCATCATTTCAACGCCGGTAATGAGGGGGGTATCGCCTCTCCTCAGGTTGTAAAGCCCTCTCATAAGGCGCCTGTTCTCATTGTGGTCTTTCACGGCCTGAGCTAAGGCTTGGTCAGTGATCTTTGTGCCGAGGAACTTCTCCAGACTGGCAATGAAAATGCGGAGAATCTCCTTGGTGAATTCCACCGATGGGCCGTCGGTGACGTGGGGCATGTTGAGGAAATGCCAGTATGGCAGTTTGAGACTGTAGTTCCACACGTCGCTTGTCCTGTCGATGCTATCGCACTGGTGCGGCAAGACCATGCCATCAAGGAAGTTGAAATTCCCCTTGAGCGCCGAATCGAAGACGTTGCGTACGAAGGGACAGACGATCGTTTCCATGTAGGCGTCCGCTTTTGTGATGGGTTGGGACACGTCACCCTTGAGTCTCACCGGCACCGCTTTGGCCGCCGTCATGATCTCCACGGGGGCAAGTGCGGAAAGATAGCCGATAATCTTGTTGCCCGCGGCCTTTAGCTCTTTTGCCCTTGAACCATATTCCCGATAATATCTGTCTGCTGTCGCCAAATCAAATGTTGCCTGCAATCCCGTCATATTGGCTCCTCATGTGCGCCCCGATCGATGAACCGACCGAGGCGATGGTGTCCTCGTCTCTTTTGAAACTACGTTCCGTATGCAAAACTGCTCAGGATTACGATAGGACGCGCGAATGGAAATCGATGAATCACTTAAGAGTTTAAACCGGACGTCCCTAAAAAGTCAAAATTGCGTTGAACACCTGTAACAGTTTGCTTTGACAAGGTAAGCTCCGCTGTGGTAAATAATACGGTCAACGCCATGACTCTAAGGGTTTACAACACGATGTCCGCCAGAAAAGAGGTGTTCACGCCCCTTCAAGAGGGGAAGGTGAAGATGTATGCCTGCGGCGTCACAGTGTACGACCATTCTCACATCGGACATGCACGTTCCGGTATTGTCTTCGACACGATCTATCGGTACCTTCGCGCCAGGGGCAATGACGTGGATTTTGTGAAGAATTTTACCGATATCGACGATAAGATCATCAGGAAATCGCAAGAGGAGAAATTATCCTGGCAGGAAGTGGGGCAGAAGTATATTGCGTCATACTACGAGGATATGGATGCCCTCAATATACTGCGGCCCACTTATGAGCCCAGGGCCACCGAGCACATTGATGACATGATCGGGCTCGTGGCCACGCTCCTTAAGACGGGCCACGCATACACGATGGGAGGGGACGTCTATTTTTCTGTTGAAAGTTATCCTGGCTACGGGGAGCTCTCCAAGAGATCTCTTGAAGAGATGATGGCGGGGGCGCGCGTCGAAATAGATGAAAAGAAGAAAAACCCCCTCGATTTCGCGCTCTGGAAGGCTTCAAGGCAGGGCGAACCCTCCTGGGATGCCCCTTTCGGTAGCGGCCGGCCCGGCTGGCACATAGAGTGCTCCGTTATGAGCACAAAATATCTGGGAAACCCCTTTGACATCCACGGGGGAGGCAAAGACCTGGTCTTTCCTCATCACGAAAACGAACGTGCCCAGACGGAAGCGGCAACAGGCGCGAAATTTGTCAACTATTGGGTTCACAACGGTTTCGTGAATATCGACCGGGAAAAGATGTCCAAATCCATAGGCAACACCCTTCTCATCAAGGATTTTTTCAATCAATACCATGCCGAGGTACTGCGACTCTTCTTCCTCACCACCCATTACAGAAGCCCTGTTGATTACAGCACCCGATCCGTGGAGGACGCCAACAACGTGCTCCACAGGCTCTACTACACCCTCGAGCGCGCATTAGCAGCGCAGAAAGGGAAGAACGTGAATCCCGCACGGTATCCTGAGGGCGATGAGATCGAGAAAAAGTTCTTTGAAGCCATGGATGACGATTTCAACACTGCACTGGCGCTCTCCTACGTTTTGGAGATATCCAAGAATATCAACAAAATGGTCGACGATCAAGACGAGAGCCTTATCCCTCTTATCGCATACACCAGCCACATTTTTATGACCCTCTCTGATATCCTGGGGCTCATGAAAAATGACGTGAGCGCCATGGAATCAGAGGAGAAGGTACGTCATATGAAACGTCTTGGGCTCGACCCATCCTTTGTTGAGAATGCGATGCGACAACGAATGGAAGCGAGGCAAAGCAAGAATTACCAGAAGGCTGACGAAATCCGCGCCATGTTATCAGAAAAAGGTATCGCGCTTCTTGATACACCGAATGGCACCGAATGGCGGATCAAATACACTGCGAGATAAGAGGAGGCGGTCAAGATGATAGAAGTGAGATTTCATGGAAGGGGCGGTCAGGGCGCTGTCACCGCAGCAGAAATCGTTGCCCAGGCGGCGATAAAGAAAGGGGAATACGCCCAGGCTTTTCCCAGCTTCGGACCTGAACGAAGAGGTGCCCCGGTGCAGGCGTTTTTGAGGGTTTCTGACAAACCTATCAGGCTTCGGTCAAAGATTTACAAACCGGATAACGTGGTCATCCTGGACCCTACGCTCGTCGCTTCGGCCAATCCCGCCTTGGGACTCAAGCAAGGTGGCTTCGTGATCATCAATACAAATAAATTTGAGGAAGATTTGAAAAAGATGTTCCCGGGCTTAAACGTGGCCTACGTGGATGCCTCAAAGATTGCCAAGGAGGAGATGGGAGTCAACATAACCAACACTACCATGCTTGGCGCGCTCGTGAAGGCCACCGGGGTTGTGGCTCTGGAGGACATGGTTGAACCGGTGAACAACCGTTTTGGCAAGATTGCCCAGAAGAATATCAACTCTTACACCAGGGCGTTTAACGAGACCAAGATCATTAAAGCCCCGTAAGGGGAAAGACCGTCTCATGCCACACCGGCCCCGCCCAAATTTTCAGGCTTGTGGCATGAGACTTCTGTTCACTAACCTCTCATAGCTTGTCGCCCATGTTAAGCGTTAATAGCTTGTCGCGCGACCCATCACCCTCTTCTCTGATTCCTTATCTAACGTAATAAGCGGGTTCCTGGCGCTTTCTCACCTGGCTTTGATCTGGTTGACAGATATAATTTTACGGGCTATAAGTAACTTATAAAGGGGGTGCTATGATAAGCATCTTGCGCGCAGGAGACAAAAGCCGTGCCCCCGTCGTATGGAGCGGTAAGAGTAGAGTTTCCAGGTTTTTTCCCCGCTCGTTCCATCAGAGAGCCATGTCAGGCTCGTTCGTTCCCGGCGATCACGCTTATTTATTCTCCCGAAAAGACGATAATCTGATTGAAGAGTTGCATTTGTGCATGCCATCGATGAGGCCATACGATTGAGACTATCTTTGAGACGGAGTTGCCTCAAGACAGATGAAGACACCAAGCGGGGCCAAAAAGGGACCAAATAGCTCGCATTCAGTGATACATCCTGCAGAACGCGAGCGGACACAAGAGGAAATCCGAAAACTCAATGAAGAGCTCACGGAACGGGTGAGACAGTATGCCTCCGAATTGGCCGAAACTCGCGAGGCGTTAAAAAGAAGTGAATCCATTCTGCAGTCCGTATTCTCCGCTTCTACTGTAGGTATCCATATCGTCACCGCCGACAGATTGATCCGCTGGATGAACCACAGAATGACGCTCATCACCGGATACACGCTGGAAGATATAAAGGACAGGAATCCGAGGATTTTTTACGCTGACGATGAAGAGTTCAACCGCGTGAGAGGGCTCGTCTTTGAAAAAGTCTTGCGAGGCAATAGCATGGAAGCGGACACCAGATGGGTCCGTAGAGACGGGAAGATTCGTGACATCCACTTGAGCGTGGCCCCCATAGACCCGGCCGATGCTTCGCTCGGTCAGGTCTCGATAGTGACCGACGTTACCGAACAGAGGGAAGCGGAAAAAAACCTTCTTGAATCCGAAGAACGATACAGAACGGTCATCGAGCATTCCAGTAATGGAGTCGCAGTCGTTAAAGATTACAGGATTATCTATGTTAACAGAAGATTCGTGAGCCTCTTCGGTTATGATAGGGAAGAGGAGGTTTTGGGCAAATCTCCTTTTATGACCGTTTATCCCGATGACCGGAAGTTGGTAGTCGATAGAAACAGCGATACCCTGGCCGGCAGGCAAACACCTCCGGAGTACACCTTCAGGGGTATAAAGAGGGACGGCTCAATCGTAGATGTCGAAGTCTCGGGGGTCCTGGCGTCGCTTCACGGAGCCAGGGTGACCATCAATTTCTTTAAAGACATTACGGAGCGAAAAAAGGCTGAAGAGGCGCTTAAGGCAAGCGAGGAGAGGTTTCGGACCCTGGTCGAGGAATCATCGGAGGTGATACAGCTCATCGATGCCAACGGAAGAAGGACCTACGTATCGCCCAGTGTCACTCGGATCCTTGGATACTCACAGGAAGAGTTCCTCGCCCAGACGCGCGACCAGGCTTTCCATCCTGACGACAGGACCGATGTAGATGCTGCTCACATGCGAACATATAGTCATCCCGGCGAGATGATTACCTCGATATACAGGAGAAAACACAAAGACGGGAGCTGGCGCTGGACGGAGAACCGGGTCCGCACTATGTTCACTGACCACAACCTCGATGTCCATATCGTGAATTTTCACGATATTACGGAACGCAAGAACGCTGAAGAGGCGCTTAAGGCAAGCGAGGAGAGGTTTCGGACTTTGATCGAAGAATCATCGGAGGTGGTACAGCTTGTCGACACCGAGCAAAAAAGAAGCTATGTATCGCCGACCGTCACGAGGATCCTCGGATACACACCGGAAGAGTTTCTTGCGCAGACGCTGGAGGAACGTGTCCACCCTGACGACGTGCACCTCGTACAAGCTTCCCAGTCTTGGGTCAGGGAACGCTCCGGGGAGACGATTGCGTCCATATTTCGGAGAAAACACAAAGACGGGAGCTGGCGATGGACGGAGAACAGGGCACGCACTATGTTCACCGACCACGATCTGGATGTCTATGTCGTGAATTTTCACGACATTACGGAACGCAAGAACGCTGAAGAGGCGCTTAAGGCAAGCGAGGAGAGGTTTCGGACCCTGGTCGAAAAATCGTCGGATGTGATACAGCTTGTGAGTAGCGACCGACAAAGGTTCTACGTATCGCCGACTATCACAAATATCCTCGGATACACGCCGGAAGAGTTCCTCGCCCAGCCATCCGAGTACGGTACCCACCCTGACGACAGGGCCGCTGTAGAAGCCGCACACGTAAGGGCAGTCAACAATCCCGGAGAAGCGATTATATTGATAGCGAGAAGAAGGCACAAAGACGGGAGCTGGCGCTGGTGCGAGACCACGTTACGCAATCTCATTGACGACCCCAACGTGCACGCCCAGGTTATCAATTTTCACGATATTACGGAACGAAAGAATGCGGAAGAGGCGCTTAAGGCAAGCGAGGAGAGGTTTCGGACTTTGATCGAGAAGTCGGAAGAGGTTATCTCTCTCACCGACGCAAACCACAAACGCCTGTACATATCTCCCACGGTTGAAGCCGTGCTCGGATATTCTTCGGAAGAGTATGCCGCCATGAAATGGGTGGACGTGTGTCATCCCGATGAATGGCCGATGCTCGACAGGAACAGGGATTGGATGCTCAAACACCCGGGAGAAATGATAAAATTCATTAACCGGTTGCGCCACAAAGACGGGAGCTGGCGATGGGTTGAGGCAACATCCCGCAATCTTCTCGCTAACCCAGGTGTGCGAGCCATGGTGACCAACTTCCACGATATTACGGAACGAAAAATCGCTGAAGATGCGCTTAAGCAAAAGACGGAGGAACTGGACCGTTTCTTCAACATCACCCTGGACCTGTTGTGTATCGCCGATATTGAAGGCAACTTCCGGCGGTTGAACCGTGCCTGGGAAGCCGTATTAGGATACCAGAACAAGGACCTGGAGGGACGCAAAATCATCGATTTCGTGCACCCCCACGACGTGTCTGCCACGCTTGAAGCGCTCAGCGATCTCACCGCCCAGCGGACCGTGCTAAATTTCGTGAACCGCTGCAGACGCAAAGACGGGGGCTGGCGCTGGATAGAATGGCGTTCGGCCCCTGCCGGCAATCTCATCTATGCAGCGGCCCGTGATATCACGGAACGGAAACAAACCGAAGAGGCCTTAAAACAGGCCAAGGAGGCGGCCGAGGCGGCCACACTGGCAAAAAGCAACTTCCTGGCCAACGTGAGTCATGAGATTCGCACGCCCATGAACGCTATCATAGGACTAAGCCGCCTGGCCCTGCAAAACAACCGTTCAACCAAACAGCACGATTACTTGACCAAAATTCAAACATCGGCTCAAACCCTCCTCGCCATCATCAATGATATTCTCGACCTTTCGAAGATGGAAGCGGGCAGACTCGTGATCGCATCAACAGTCTTCCCTCTGGACAGGTTTATACGTAACGTTGCCGCCGTTACCTCACTGAAAGCAAAGGAAAAGGGACTTGCATTCTCCTTTCGCGCCCTCCCCGATGTACCCCCGGTGCTCAAAGGCGATCCGCTCCGGTTGGGCCAGGTGCTGGTCAATCTCATCGGCAATGCCGTGAAATTTACCCACACGGGCGAAATTGCCGTGGAGATTAAAAAAATAGGGGAGAAACAGGCAAGAGGAGTTCTCCTTGAGTTTTCAGTCCGCGACACGGGCATCGGCATAAGCCCGGAGCAAAAGGCAAAACTCTTTACACCATTCGTCCAGGCGGACGAGTCAACAAGCCGCAGATACGGCGGCACGGGCTTGGGTCTCGCCATCAGTAAAGAGCTGGTGGAACAGATGGGCGGCACAATCCACGTTGTGAGCGCCATGGGCAAGGGCAGCACTTTTAGCTTCGCTGTGTGGCTCGGTAGAGAAGAGAAATGGACCAAACAGGCACTCGCGCTACCCGATAGCCTTCGAGGCTTGAAAGTGCTTGTTGTTGATGATCATGAGGAAGATGTGACGGTACTTTCAGCCATGCTCACCGGGATGTCCTGCAGCATTACTTCAGTAACGTCGGCCGCGGCAGCGCTCAAAGAACTTCAAAAGAAAAGCAACGGTTTCGACCTTGTGCTCATGGACTTGAATGTACAGGATGTGGACGGCATGGACGCAATGAGCCGCATGAGAACGCGGACGGATCTCCGTAAAATCCCCAAGGTTTTTTTCATCACGACAGAAGGCGGGGAAGAGGCAGCGAGATTGACCGAGCAATTAGGGTTAGACGGCCTCCTGACAAGACCCATTGAGGAATCCGTCCTGGTTGACACGATTACGGCTGCTTTCAACCGGGATGTCAATGATAGAGGTAGGCTGGCGGTGGGCAACAATACCGGACGGGAAAAAATCAAACAGATTAAGGGGGCACGGGTGCTCCTCGTGGAGGACAACGAGATTAATCGACAGGTGGCAAAAGAAATGCTGGAAGGATTCGGCCTGGTGGTGGAGACCGCCGTTGACGGGTTTCAAGCCATACAGCGAGTCGCCGATACCAAGGCGCCAGCCCTTCATGCCATCCTGATGGACATCCAGATGCCCCACGTGGATGGCTTCGAGGTAACGAGAAATATCCGTGAAGTTCTGTCCAGCCGGGCTGTTCCCATTATTGCTATGACTGCCCATGTGATGGATTCCGATCGACAGAAATGCTTTGACGCGGGTATGAACGACTACGTGCCAAAGCCCATAGAACCCAACGAGCTTGCCGACATTTTGATCCACTGGGTGAAACCGAGGAAGGGGCTCGCGGCACAGCTTGCTCCAAAAGCAAACCGCAGCAGAGCAGCCGCAGTCTCCGCGCCGATCATGGGCCTTCCCGAGAACCTGCCGGGCATCAACATGGAGACCGCCTTAAGGAGGGTATCGCAGGACAGGGAATTATTGCTCAAGCTCCTTGACACGTTCGCAAAGAATTATTCGGGAACAGCGCAAGAGATCCGCAAAACCCTGGCAGATGGAGACATAGAGCTTGCACAACGTCTTGTCCATAGCTTGAAGGGCGTCTCAGGAAATCTTTCCGCTGACCGCGTATGTGCGGCTGCCCGTGATCTTGAGAGCGCCATTAAAGCTGGCGCCGATGCGCGCATCCCCGACTCCCTTGAAGAACTGGAGCGAGAGCTGAGCACGGTAATAGAAGGCTTGAAAGATCTTTCTATGGGTCAGGTCCGACAAGAGGCAGAGGAGAGTGTCCGTGTGAGGTCTGAAAATATTGCGCCCGTCTTGAGAGAGATGGACGGTCTTCTTTCTAGAAACAGCCTTAGCGCCCGAAAAGGACTGGCGATGCTCAGGCAGCAGTTGAAAGGGGCATTGTTTAGACCAATAATGGACAAGCTCGAAGAGGATCTGAATCGGATGGATTTTAGGGATGCCGCTGAGCGCCTTGCCGCAATAGCTCAGATGCTCCATATACGGCTCTCGTAGGAGGAGTTGATAGATGAACACGAGAAAGCAGACCGTCCTTATCGTGGATGACGAACCCACGAACATCGAGATTTTGAACCGTGCTCTCGGGACCGATTACGAGATACTGGCCGTCACAAGTGGAAAAGAGGCCCTGGAAATTGCGGCTCATCAGTCCCCTGATCTCATTGTTCTCGATATCATCATGCCGGTAATGAGCGGTTATGAAGTCCTGCAAAATCTAAAACAGAGCGCGTCCCTCAAGGAGATACCCGTAGTATTCATTACGGCCCTTGATCGTGAGGACCGGGAGACGAGAGGGCTCGAGCTGGGCGCC
>DATKMQ010000020.1 GCA_035541755.1 Syntrophorhabdaceae bacterium | reverse complement strand
GTAGCCCCAGAGTGCTCTCCCGCGCCCGTCACTGGCGAGGACTTAAGGTATTCATATCCAGCCGGGCTTGAGCCTCGCCTGGCCCCTCACCGTTCTCGTCTTCATCATCCTTGCCAATACGGCCTGAACGTCGGTGAATCCATTGTCTTTGAAACCTAAGTACCGGGGATGCATGCTATGGCCCTTGGTGATGGTATCGGGTTCTCTATCGGGAAGAATGAGTATGATGGGAATATCGCCAAAGAGAGACTGAATGGTGAGTATGCTTTTGAAATCGTCCTGATCGCTCACATGAAGAACCGCTAACGTGGGCTCACGCTGGGGCGTGCGAAGTCTCTCAGTGAGACCCGATACGGAATCATAGGCATCCACTTTTCCTTTGGGTCCGAACTTCGCAACCATATCCTTCAAGACCTTTCCCGATGCATACCTGTCTTTTGCATAGACGATAAATCTTTTTACTTTCATCTTGCCCCAGCGAGGTTCTTCATGATCTTTTCCTCTCGCAAGTTCATCAATCAAAATGCGTGCCACAAGTCGCACAAATACCAATTTGATTTTAGTATTAGCATGTTACCGATCATTTCTGGCAATTTTAGCGAAATCGATTTTCCCGCTTTTGTCTTGCACAACAGGACAAAATCTCACCTGCTAAGACATTTATATCGAGTTGTAAGATTGCACGGGACGAAGATGGCCATGGACAAAACCGGCACGCCAGCTTGCAGTTTCAAAATCGTGGCGGCAAGACGGGCGGGGCGCATCTTACGTGTAAGGCGCTCCGGTAGCGGTGCTAAGCGGGCGTCTAAACCATAAGGGAGCCGATAAAATCCTTAGCGGACATGCTTTGTCATGTTGAATTTCTTGAGAAGGGCATATAGACGGGGCCTCGACATACCCGCGACGCGGCAGGCTTCCTTAATATTTCCTCCGGCAGCCTTGAGAAGGTCTTCAAGATATCTTCTTTCCGCTTGAGAAATTGCCTCCTCTCGAAAGGCTTTTATGGTAGGGAGCGGCTCCGACGCCGGCGGGCGTGCCGACTCGGCGCTATGCGGGGCCGGTCGCTCACCGCCGTTCGGGGCTGTGTCCCGCACCAGTTCGGTCTTCTTCAGTCTGACACGCAGATCAATGGGAAGGTGTTTGGGGTATAGGGTCGGTTCATTGAACGCCTCTGATAAGGCCTTTTCGAGTGTCCCGATAAGCTCCCGGACGTTTCCGGGCCAATCGTAGTTAAGAAGCGCATCGAGAAATTCGGGCGCAAAACCTTTTGTTCCGATCCCGTACCGTTCACAGAGTTTCGTCATATAATGGATCAGCAACTCCTTGATATCCCCCGGACGGCCTCGTAAAGGGGGCAGATCAACGCTTAAGGTTCGCACACGGAACAGGAGGTCTTCCCGGAACCGCCCTTCCTTAATCATGGAGGTTATATTTCTGTTTGTAGCCGATATAAGTCTGAAATCGCTTTCTATCTCCTTTTCGGCACCCAGGGGGCGAAAACGATGACCCTGGAGGACTCTCAAGAAACTCTTTTGAAGAGACGGTGGCAGCTCACCTATTTCGTCCAGAAAGAGCGTGCCCCCGTTCGCTTGTTTTACCAGACCCTCTCTCGCCTTCTCCGCACCCGTAAAAGCGCCCTTCTCATGCCCGAAGAGGATGCTCTCCACGAGCGTTTCCGGCAACGACGCGCAGTCTACCACAACGAAGTTCTTTTCGGCCCTCCTGCTATTGTTATGAATAGCCAGGGCGAAAAGTTCTTTACCCGTACCGGTTTCACCGGTAATAAGTACACCCGCGTCGCTTTGCGCAGCCTGTGCTACAAGGTTGAGACATGCCTTTATCTGAGGACTGCTCCCCACGATGCCTTCCTGCCTTAGTGCTACAGCCGGCGTTTTCTGCCTCTTTTCTTCCCGATATTGGATTGACCGAACCAGGGTAAGGGTCATTTCCTTGACCGATGTGGGTTTTTCGATATAGTCCCAGGCCCCGTTTTTTATAGCCAGTTCAGCCCCATTAGAATCGCCGTATCCCGTAACGATAATAATTTCCGGGGAAGACGGCGCCTCCCTGATTTTTGGCAGGACATCGAGACCGTTTCCATCCGGCAGGTGTATGTCAAGGAAGACCACGTCAAAAGGCTCGGACAGGGCAAGCTTAAGTGCGTCTCGAATAGTGGTCGCCTTGGTCGATGTGTGGCCAGAATGGCTTATCATATCCGACAACATCTCGGAGAATATCTCGTCATCATCTACAACAAGGACACTCGCCATTCTACAATCCTCTTCTCACGGTACGGCCGTTCAAACCATAGACACAATCGGGACCTCAAGAAAGGCCGCTCTCATGCAAACAAGAATAGTGTTTTAACTATTGAACAATATTACACACGGCCATCTGTTTTGTCAATCTTCCCCGGTATGAATGTGTAAGGTAAAAAAGCGGGCTGTCTTTGATAAAGGCCATGACCACGCTTGTCGCAGCTATGCCGATACGTTCCTGCGAGGACAGGCCTTGGAGCTCACTCGTCTAAATCCGCAAGTACTTTGGCCACGTCCTCAACGAGACGCTTCGAACCCACATACAAGGCGGTTCTCTGGTGATGGTGCCGGGGCTCAATGTCGAGGATAGGGGTGCCCTTTTCGTTCACCGCATGCCCGCCTGCTTCCTTGCACATGAAAGCCACAACATTGGCCTCATACATGAGCCTCAGCTTTCCGTCAGGCCTGTTCTTTTGCGGATCAGGATGATTGACGATTGCAGGATACATGAACATGCCACCCGTGCTCAGAATGCGGTGGAAGTCGCCTGCCAGGGCGCCCAGGTATCTGAAGGCGTATTTCTTTTCATTGTGCGAGATCCAATCCTGAACCCTGTCCGCGTACGTATATCGGTTGGCAGAGTTGAACGACAATGCCCAGCCGCCCCCATCCTCGGGCAGAATCACGCGTGACGGCTTTACGTAGTTCATTGTTTCATCCATGTGAAATCTCCACGTACCGGCGTTCTTCAAGGCGATGGTGAAGGTGCCCGTGGGAATCACGAACATACCCGCCGCGATATAGTTCTTTCCTGCCCTCAGATGATAATCTTCGGGGCCTTCGAGGTTTCGTTTGGCGATGCCGAATAGAAATCCCACGGGTAGGCCGTGGGAGACATTCGAGGAGCCATCCAGTGGATCGAAGTACACGAAGTAGCGGCCTCGCGCCTCGTTGATCGGCACGATCTCAGTCGACTCCTCACTCACCGCATGGATCACCCTGCCCGTCGTCCTCAGGTAGTGGATCGCTATCTCGTGGGCGATCTCATCCATCTGCATCACGTCCTCGCCCTGAACGTTGATCGTGTCGGTAAATCCGAGATGTCCCTTCAGTGCTCCTGTAAGGTAATAGTACTGGATATGCTTGGCCGCGCTCATCAGGGCATCCATGAGGATAAGAAAATGATGGGTCCGATTATGTCGCTCCTGATGGTCAAGCAAGAAATTCATAAAAGTCTGTTCAAACTGCATCACGCACCCCGATTGGAAAAGACTGATTTTTGCTTCTCATAGTCCCGATTATGATAATAGGTTATCTACCTTAAGTCAAACAGCCGGCGAAACCACAGGCGTCTGTAGTCTTGACGGTTGCTGTTCATACCAGATACGCCTTAACTGTTGCGAGATTTTGATTGTTGAGGGAAGAGAGACGGCAAGCTCAGCCGCTACCTTAGACCTCGAGTTCCATGCCGTCGTATGACAAATCTATCTTGAGGGGATGAGGCTGACGGTCATTATATATTTTGAGGTACTCGCGCGTATCCTGAAGAAGAACGTCAAGGCGATCGTCATCGTACGTGGGTTCGTTATGGAACAGACAGAGGTGCCTCACGTTGGCTTTGGCCGAGAGTTCAACGGCAGCGATGTAACTTGAATGCCCCCAGTCATCTTTGGACTGTACCGCTTCGCCCCATTCGTACTGGGCGTCAAAAATGAGGAGGTCAGCCTGTTTGAAAAATTCCAGGAATGGGTAGTTATCGTTGCGAGCGGTTTGATCCCAGCTCGTCTTATGTTCGGCGTCGGAGGAATAGACGATGACCTTTCCGTCTTTCTCAAACCTGTATCCGTACGAATCGCCGGGATGGTTCTGTTTGATCCCCTTCACCTTAAATCCACCGATCTCGTATTCTTCACCTTCCGTCAACCTGATAAACCGTATATCAGCGCTCATACGCTTTAATGGAACAGGGAAATAGGGACTGTTCTGTTGTAGCACCATGGCCTCTTCCATATGTTCATGGAAGCCATATATGTTTATTCGGTTTCCGGGGATATATGCAGGAGTAAAGAAGGGAAATCCCTGGATGTGGTCCCAATGGAGATGCGAGATAAATATATTGAACACGGCCTCTTTGTGCTCTTTTCCCTGATCCGCTATCCGCATATGATGATTTCCCAGATCCCTCAAACCGGTGCCGGCATCGCAGATAATATATTCTTGCCCGCCCATGATCTCCACACAGGGCGTGTTGTTTCCATAGCTTCCCCGGATGGAAAATGGTAGCTCACGGTCCACGAACCGCTCAATCTCTTCATCGTTTGCAAAGGTATTGTTCTTGATTTCGCTGATCGCTTTTTTAATCTTCGCACTGATGGTCTCCGCCGTTATGGACGCCGGCAGTGAACCCCGTGTTCCCCAGAAATAAACGCGCATCAAACCCTCATTTCGTTCTTAAGACACATGTATTGTAACTTGTTGGCCTGAAATTGCAAGCATATTCTTACTGCCTGTCATTATTTGATCGCCCACCCACTCTGCCTTTGAGAACAGAATAACAAAAGGGGACGGATACCTTATGCACCCGTCCCCTTTTTGTTCACGTTCGTGACCGTTAATGCGGTTATTTCTTTTTTGCCGGCGGCGCAGGCGGCGCGCTCAAAAGCCCCGTCGCCTCCTCTTTCTTTTTGTCAATCTGTTCTTTCATTGCCTTCAAGTCATCGATCGCTTCTTTTGTCTTAGCCTCGAGTTTCTCTTTGATGCTCGTGAGATCCCCTTCCCATTTCGTTACCGCGCCCTGCAGTTCATCCCGGGCTGCTGCAAGGGTCTTCTTCTTGGCAAATTGCGGAACCATGGCCTTCAGGTCGTCGATGCCCTTTTGCACATCCTGCAGGGTCTGATCGGCCTCAGCCTTCATTTTCGTTTTGGCCTCCTCGATCCCTGCTACTGCCTGCTGAGCTAAAGTTTGGGTCTCAATTGCTGCCTGCTTTGCCTCTTTGTATTTTTTCGCCGCCACGTAGTCCTTAGCCTTCTTGAGTGAATCTTCCGCTTTTGCGAAAAGATCAGGCACATAGGCGGGGGCTTCCTTCTGTCGTGCATCTTCCACTGCCTTATCTGCTTTCGTCATCTCCTCTGTCGGCGGTTTTGAGCATCCCGCAAAAAGGGCGAATGACAGCATGATCACCGCCGCGAAAACAAAGTATAAGCTCCGTCTGTTCATAATTCTTGACCTCCTTATGCTTTTTTTGTATTGTACCACATGCCGGCGCACAAACTCAAAATGAAAAAGTATAGATGGAACGCCGAGGATTACAGCGCCAGTTCCTGCGCTCAATTTGCGTGGGCCATGGAACTTATGGAAAAACTCCGCCTCAGAGGAAGCGAGCGGGTACTCGACGTTGGCTGCGGAGACGGCAAAGTGAGCCTTGAAATAGCAAAGAGATTGCCTCATGGTTTCGTCCTCGGCATAGACAATTCCGAAGAGATGATAGAGCACGCCCGCCATACATATCCGAAGGACCACTATCCCCACGTGGATTTCCAGGTGCTTGATGCGCTCCATCTCGCTTTCAAGAACGATTTCGATCTGGTCTTTTCCAATGCCGCACTCCACTGGGTTCGGAACCATCAGGGGCTGCTCAAAGGCATTGAAAGAAGTTTGAAAAAGGATGGAAGAATCTTCCTGCAAATGGGTGGCAAGGGGAACGCACAGGCTATCGTGGATATCGCGCAAGCAATGATACAAAGCCACAGATGGGATCGTTTTTACCGTGGCTTCACTTTTCCCTACGGCTTCTACGGGCCCGATGAATACGAGCCGTGGCTCGTGGCTGCCGCTCTTCGCCCCTTGCGTATAGAGCTCATAGACAAAGACATGACGCAGAAAGGGCGGGAAGGGCTCGCATCCTGGGTGAGGACGACCTGGCTTCCTTACATACAGAGACTTCCCGCCGACCTTCAGGACGGATTCATCGGAGAGCTGGTAGACACATACGCAGAAAGATTCCCTCAGGATGAGCTGGGCCTCATTCACGTCCACATGGTGAGACTCGAAGTGGAGGCGTTAAAAGGGGGATGACCGATATGAACAGGGCATCCTACGCGAGCATGGACACGCGAGACACCTGCCCCGCGGATTCCACGTTTCAGTCATGGAGCTTTTCCCAACTATCGCAATTCTTACCGGGTCATCTGACCGGTACATGAAGATTAGCCGCGTTCTGTATAATCATCTCCCTGTTCGCCGATCCGGGCGGAACCATGGGAAAGACGTTTTCACCGCTTCGGATGGGTACGTCGATTACGCGCGGCGTTTTCTGTTTCAGGATTTCTTCCATGGCCAAAACAGGATCCCCTCCCTCGCCAAGGTTAACACCCTTTATACCGAACTGGCGCGCAATGGCCGCGAAATCGAGCCTTGAGGGGAAACTCGACGCGATGTAGTTCCCGTGGAAGAAGAGTTCCTGCTGCTGTCTCACCAGGCCAAGACGCTGATTGTTCATGACGATAACGGCGATATTCAAGTCAAGTTCCGCAAGCGTTGCCATCTCCTGAATATTCATCTGGATAGATCCATCCCCGCTCACACAGATGATTTGCCTGCCCGGATGGGCGAGCGCCGCGCCGATGGCAGCGGGCAGGCCAAATCCCATGGTGCCGAGACCTCCGGAAGTGAGAAGGGTGCGCGGCTCTCTGAAAGGATACGCCTGCGCCACCCACATCTGATGCTGTCCCACATCCGTCGTTACGATGGCATCGCTGTCAGCAAATCTACTGATGCACCTTATGACGTTCAAAGGATGATAGGGGTCATCTGTCTCAGGGGCCGGCAGGGGATGTTCATTCTTGATTCGCTCTACACGCCTTATCCATTCCTGTCTTCCGTTCGCGTAAGTAAGCGGCTCAAGAAGTTTAAGCGCCTCCCCGATATCCTCCGCAAGGGAGATGTTCGCCTTCTTAATCTTGTCAATCTCCGCATGATCGATATCAATATGCACGATCGATGCCTGGGGGCAGAATTCATTTATTTTGCCGATGGCCCTGTCGTCAAACCGCACGCCAAAAGCGAGAAGCAGATCAATCTCGTCGAGGATATAATTTGTACATGGCGCGCCATGCATCCCCAGCATCCCGAGATAAAGGGGCTCCTCGGGAGAGAACGCGCCGAGTCCCATGAGCGTGAGCGCCACGGGGATGGAATTTTTGCGCGCGAGGCTCCTTAGGGAGTCGGCGCCCCGCGCATGAATGATTCCGCCGCCGGCGTAGATGAGTGGTCGCTTGGCTTCATTGATCATTCGTGCGATCTTCATCAACGCATCGATATCCATCTCCAGCCCTCCGCTTACCCGCACAATCTCAGGCCACGCGTCCATATCGATTGAGGCCAATTGTACGTCCCTCGGAACATCGATGAGGACGGGTCCGGGACGTCCAGTCTGTGCAATATGGAAGGCTTCTTCCAGAATGTATGGTAGCTCTCCCGCATCCCGCACGAGGTAATTCTGTTTCGTGAGGTTCATGGTGAGGCCGAAGGCGTCAACCTCCTGAAAGGCGTCGGTACCGATCAACTGGCGTGACACCTGGCCCGTCACTGCGATAAGCGGAATAGAATCGAGCTTGGCATCGGCAATTGCGGTAATGAGGTTCGTTACGCCCGGCCCTGACGTGGCCACACAGACGGCAGCCTTGCCCGTAGAGCGAGCCATACCCTGGGCTATAAAACCGGCCCCTTGTTCGTGACGCGCCAGTATGTGCCGGATCGGACTCTCATACAGGGCGTTGTAGATGGGAAGATTGGCCCCACCCGGTATGCCGGCGATAATCTGAACCCCCTGTCTCTCCAAGGCTTCGATGATAATTTCAGCTCCGGTACGTTTCATGATCGTCTCCTTCCGTGGAATAAAAAAAGCCCCCACCGGTTTGCACCGGCAGGGGCTTCGCGTTCCTTAATTGCTAGGATTTACCCTGGACCCATCGGCGCAAACCTGTATGGGACGCTAACAAGGACAAGTACTACGAGAATGGACATAAGGATATTACTGATATGTGCGATGGAATCTGCGATAGGTTTATGCTTTATCATGTGCGGTCTTACGTTCAAAAGAAGCAACGGCACATAACAACGTTTGATGATCCTCAAAGGGTGGGCGATCAATGGACGTTCGTTGCTCTTGACCCCGACACTAAGCTGATCCCCTCATACCTCATTGGCAAGCGTGATCTACCAACTGCCATTCGCTTTATGAAGGATTTGTCGGGCCGTCTTGCGAACAGGGTTCAAATATCCTCTGACGCTCTCAAGGCATACGTTGAAGCGACAGAGCGGGCCTTTGGTATGGAAGTCGATTACGGCCAAGTGGTCAAATACTATGAGGCAGAGCCAGTCGGCCCAGGAAGATATAGTCCTCCACATGTTGTAGATGCAGAGCGCAAGGCAATTATGGGCAACCCCAATGTTTGCGACATCTGTACGTCACATGTTGAACGTCAGAATCTTACCATGCGTATGCAGATGAGGCGGTTTACTCGCCTTACCAACGCCTTCAGCAAGAAGCTCGAAAACCTGAAGGCGGCGGTTGCTTTGCACTTCGCACATTATAACTTTGTGCGGGTTCATGGTGCATTAAGAATGACGCCCGCAATGAAGGCTGGCATAACGGATCACATCTGGAACGTTTCGGAGTTAATCAATTGAAATTAGGACACTACCGAAGGGACTAAGTTCTTGCATGCCGATTCAACGAACCAGGGCGTGCAGATTATGTACGAGAAACCTTTCGCGCTCAATGAGTATCCCATGCTTCGATGGAAGTGGCGAGCCGTTACCTTTCCCGACGGCACGAACGAGCGCGAAAAAAAGGGCAACGACAGCGTTCTCGGCATATACGTGGTCTTCAGTTATTGGCCGGTTCGGGCAATTAAATATGTCTGGAGCGATACGATACCGGCAGGATCGTCATTCGATTCCCCCCATGCAAGCGGGGCGAAAATAGTGGTTGTCGCAAGCGGTCGCGAGTCGTCAGACGCCTGGGTTACGGAAGAACGCAATGTGCTCGAAGACTATCGGCATTTCTTCGGGGAGACAGAGAAGAACCCCGTGTCCAAAGGCATCGCGATTCTGACCGACGCGGACAATACGCATTCGCACGCTGTGGGCGATTATGCAGAGATAGAGGCCTTCCATACCCGCGAAGAGCGCGTGGCGAGCACTCGATCCATAACGGTCCGCAAATAGTCTCGGATATCGCGGACTGCCATCACAAGACGTTATAACCCCTTAAATTCCTTAAGTATCCCCTCTTTTCATCCGATAATATCGTACAGAGAGAGTACATTTGGACTTAAGAACAAAAGACGTCATTCTTTCAACAGGGTCACATCATCTTCCCAGCGCGGGAAGCGCGAGTGCTCTGTCGCCCGGAATACCCGCACCATGGGCATGGCTTAAGCTTCACAGATATCAGTCGATTGGGGCCGGAAGTTAGCCGTGGAAAATAGCGCAGAACACACAAAAGAACCTGTGGCAACGAACGCCTCTATTCATCCGGCTGTTGACGTCGAATTAAGGGAGGATGAAAAGAAGGCATATGTCACGATCAAAAAAGCCGATTCCTACCCAACCTGCGATGAGGTCATAGATGCCCTCAGACGCCGCGCTAATCCCTACTGGGTAGACGAGGCGGCGATACAACGGGCGCTCGATGCCGGGATTCTCGATAAATCCTTCACAGCCGCATACGCCACAAACGGCGTCATGGAAATAAAGATGGAAGAATATGAGCGGGCGGCTTACCTTACGCTCAAGCCCGCTTATGGGGGCGAGGACTTAACCCTGGAAGACGCACAGAAGCACATACAGGATGCCGGCATCGTATTCGGCATCAATTACGGCACAGTTCGAAGCGTATTCTCGGACAAGGTCTACAACACACCCGTGCTCTTCGCCAAGGGCAAGGAACCTGTACATGGCTTGGACGCGCGGATCGATTACACCTTTCCTCTTGACTTCAAGATATCTCCCAAGGCGCTCGAACACGACAAGGTAGATTACAAAGAATTGCAGATGATTTACACGGTAAGCACCGGTGAGGTGCTCGCTAGGAAGACTCCGGCCACAAAAGGTGAGCCGGGATGTACGATTACCGGCAAAACAATCCAGGCAAAACCGGGAGATGACAAAAAGCTCACGGCCGGAAGAGGCGCCTCGCTCGCAGGTGACGGCTTGTCCGCGGTCGCTGCAATGGATGGCCAACCTATACTCAAAGGCAATGCAGTTTTCGTGGAACCCGTTTTTGTTGTCAGGGAAAACGTGGACTACTCCGTTGGAAATATCAATTTCAAAGGAAGTGTGAAGGTATTGGGCAGCGTCATCTCTGGATTCTCCGTCAAGGCAACAGACAATATTGAAGTAGACGGCATCGTTGAAGACTGCTCTCTGGAGGCCGGCAGGGATATCTCGATCAAGGGGGGCGTGCTCGGCGCCAACAAAGGGTCCATCAAGGCGGGCCGCGATATTCACATGTACTTCGTGGAAAATTGTTACGTGGAAGCAGGAAGAAATGTGATAGTGGGCGACGCGCTCAATTCGAACATTTCAGCGGGTGATGCGATCGATGCTATCTTAGGGAAAGGGAGGGTGTTCGGGGGAAGCTTGAGCGCAAGAAATCTCATCACATCGAACATTCTCGGCTCCGGCGCGTCAAATAGAACCCAGATCACCGTGGGGTATGAACCAAAAACCGTGGCAAAACTGAAGAATCTGAGGAATGTATTATCGAAAGTCAAATACACGTACGAGGAAATAAGCAAACACATAGCGGCGCTCGAGGAATTAAAAAGAACGGGACCGCTCGACAGAGAAAAAGAGATACACTACATGAGGCTTGTCGCCACTGAGGAAGAGTTAAGGCATAACACGGAGGAGTTGGAGGGTGAGATCAACATGCTCGAAACCACGCTTGTAAAATCGGCAAAACCGATGATCAAGATCCGGAAGACCTGTCATCCCAATGTTCGCATACGAATCGGAAGGTACGTCTTTGATTGCTGTGAGGAATATAACTCGGCTGTCTTCTATGAGGAAGAAGAAAAGATCAAAGTAAACGTATACGAGAGCTTCGTATAGCAGCGCGTGACACGGCGGCAATATGATGTGGCCGCGCTCCCTTGCCTTACGGCTAACCAAGGCTCTTACAGGTTCAGGATAAGTATTGGTCCCACATTCTGGCGGTCTTTCTGATATAATCGCCCGGCAGGCCCTTAACAATCTGGTTATGCCCCGGCAGCAGTACATCCACATCGAGCGCGGCAAGCTTCGCAAGCGACTGTTTTAGTTGAGCGGGATCGGCACCGTAGAGGTCGAACCGGCCTATCGCATAATCGGCATAGACCACGTCACCCGGAATGAGAATCTTATCAACCGGATTGTAAAGGGCAATGCCGCCCATTGAATGACCCGGTATATGAACTACGTCCCAGATCATCCCTCCAATCTCCAGGGTTTCTCCCCCTTCAAGTTTCCGATCGACTTTGATTGTGAATGCACCCGGTCCTATTCCATACTGCATCTGACACATGCCTTTGAATGCGTCCATGCCGTATATCGCTCTGTCATCACCGGCTTCCATGGGTTCGGCTTCAAGCCTGTGGACCCAGAGTTCCGCGTCCGGTGTTGCGGATCTTATTTCAGCGAGACACCCGATATGATCGAGATGCGTATGGGTCATGATGATTCTTTTGATTAAGGCGGGATCGATTCCCAGCTTCTTGAGAGATTCTACCTTATATCCGCCCTTCCCCGTCAACCCGGCGTCAACCATGGTCAGGTCCTGTGAGGCCGGATCGCCAATCACGTAAACATGGGCGTCCGGGATCATCTCATCCTGGCCGGGAATAAAATAGACACCGTTATAAATCTTCGCCATGAAGAACTCCTTTTTATGTGAGCCACCGGGAGCGTCAGCATTGTGATAGTAAACAATCCGGAACCTAATTGTATGTTGTTGCACCTGTGAGGTCAAGTGATTATTGCTTACTCGCTTTGGCATGGCGATTTAAGCCCACTTTCAAGCATCTTCGTGTAATGAGATTTCAAAAACTTTGAGAATGAGTTATCTTGTACGTAGTGCTCATCGAAAGCCTAAGGAGGTATCAATGGAAACGGCGATTAAAGAAAGGTTTATCGGACTCTGGCGTAAATACTTCGAGGGCGCCGAGCTCCCCATTGTTTTCTTCTACACGGACAACGAAGATGCAGCACCGAGGGTCAGGCCACCCAAAGATCACCGATGCATCGTCGCGGACATAGCGCGGGTAAGGAAGGGCAAGTCGCTTCTCTTTGACAACGAGTCGGTGGGCTGTTTCGGTGGAAAGAAATACCTTGGATTCTTTGACGGCCTAAGACCCAATTTCGACTATTTTCTCTCTTATGGCATACCTGGAGAAGTGGAAGGCGAACGCTACAAGAAGACACCGGAGCTAGTGAATGAGGTCATGAAAGCGATGCCCCAGTTCAGAGCGCCCCATCGCTATATCGCATTCAAACGGTGGGATAACATAGAAGAGACGGACGATCCGGAAGTCGTGATCATCTTTGGAACACCCGACGTGATATCCGGTGTGTTCACGCTTTCAAACTATGACGAGAACGAGCAGAACGGGGTGTTGTCACCCTTCGGAGCCGGATGCGCAACCATCGTGCTCTATCCCTATCTGGAGAGAAAGTCAGCCCGTCCCCGGAGTATTCTCGGCATGTTCGATGTGTCGGCGCGTCCCTGTGTTCCTGCCGACGTAATCACCTTCGCAACACCCATGAGCAAATTTCTGCGTATGATCGACAATATGGATGAAAGTTTTCTTATCACGGAAAGCTGGAAAAAGGTAGGGAAACGCATAGCGAGAAAGGCATGAGTTGCCTTCTGTCCTGGTTTCCCACCCCAAGCCCCTTCAGGATATGCGGGATAGTATAAAGTCCCGCATAAGCGGTGCTCCGGTCTTAAATTCGTAGCACCACTCATTTCGGGCGCACAGGAGGGCTCTCTCCGTATTTGTTTAAGCCAGACCCTTTGTTTTAAGAAAGGGTGCGTATTTTTGATCCGATCCGAGGATATGGTCGTACAACCAGTCTTTCAAGAAGTTCATGGTCTCTATGGTTACCATAGAGTCGATCTCCACGGCCTTGGCTTTGAGCTCGGCCACGCGAGAACGAAACAGGTCATGGGCCGACTTATGAACAACAAGTGAAGGATACTGGTATTGACGGAAGTACTTTTCTTCGGTACCGAAATGGTAATCCGTATAGTCAAAAAGCTCCGTCAGGGTTCCGCCCAGAACGGCTTTCCCCTGTCCTGTCTTCATAGCGTCATGCAACCTGTTGATGAGATCGACTAATCTTTTGTGCTGCTCGTCAATTTCCCGGATGTCTACACGTAACTTTTCGTTCCACTCCAATAGTGCCATGACACACCTCCTTCATGGTATTATCGGATTCCCAGGGATTTACTTTATCCGGAATTCAGTGAGACGACGCGATCCCGTCGTTTGTTTTATTCGTCGGATCGCTTTCGCAAGAATCGGGGAATTTCGTACCTGCTGTCTATGTCAATACTCTCGTTCTTCGATTTTATGGCCCTGTCATCTATAGCATAGCCGGCTGCTTTTCTCTTTTTGATGATCGACCTGATCCCTTCCTCCAACAGTTTTCCAACCGAAGTCTCTTCGTCGACGGCAATGTGCCTCAATAACCTCAGCATATCAGGGTTTAACCTTACGGAATATGTAGTTCGTACGGTTTCGTCTTTTTGTTTCGGCATGATAGGACCACCTCCGTCGCATTATATTACTCTATTTTAAAGAAAAAAGAAATAATCGCGTTTGAATAATAATATCATTATATAATAATGTACTATTTATGATGGTGTTCACTCCAATATATTCGATATTACTAACTAATATTGTCTAATGTGGGCCAGTATTGTGGTGGTTGGGTAACGCCGAAAGCAAAACTCGTCCTGTTTATGCTACTGAATTCTCTTCTGCCGTTCGTCGATCTGTTCGATTAAGACCGGGCACTTATCGTTCCACTGGATATACCCGTCCCCTCCCCTTCCCAAGGTGGGAAAAAGGACATTACACTTCACGCATGGTTTCCGTGACGCCGTCCTCTCCTTGAATCTCTCCTCGTTTCCCGTTCAGCCCATAGTCCGTGATCCCGGCGATTTCCATGTATGCCCTTTTAAGCCCCTTGGCATGGCGCCTAAGATCAAGCACAATGACGGTAATATTATCCGTGCTTCCCTGATCAAGCGCCCTTTGAGAGAGATCCTGAGCTGCCCTCACCGGATCAGTCGTGTACCTCACCACGGTTATGACTTCCTCGGGACTCATGACATCCCACAGCCCATCACAGGCCACGACCGCGTAATCATTCTCCTTTCCGAGATATCCCTCGACGATCCTCGGCTCACCGCTTACATATGGCTTGAGGAACGCGTCACCTAGAGCCCGGCTCACGGACAGGACGCCCTGAACCCGAGGCATTCCGTAGGATATGACCTGTCCTCCCAGCCCTTCTATCCGATCCTTCTCTTCCGGAAACCCGGGCCTGTGGTCTTTCGTGAGCACCTGAACGCCATCGGTGGTGCCTATGACCACCCTTGTGTCCCCTGCATTGGCAGCGAGAAACTCGTCTCCCAGCACATAAAAATGAGCAGCCGTGGTGCCGCTTTCTTCGCTTGCCTCCACAAGATGCGCGTCAACAGCAAGGTACGCCTCTCGAAGGATCTCGCACACCCTCATGCGCTTTGCGAGCGGTTTTTCGAGTTCGCTCGCCCAGGCGTGCATAAAATGAGGGGTCAGCATGCTGGAAGCGACCTCGGCGGCCCGCCTCCCTCCGTGCCCATCATAGACCTCGGCCGCGAAGAAGTCACGGTGCGCGTCCTGATAAACCGCGTGTGCGTCTTCCATGTGGCTTCGCCACCCTATCTGCTCGCTCGTTCCCCACGTGATGTGTATCATCTCCTTATTCTAACGCATTATGATTCAATAAGGTAGTCTGTTCACATTTTGGCCTGCACAGCCACAAGACAGAACAAAGAAATGGGTGATAAAAAGGGGTGGATGGAGAGCTTGAAACAAACTATTTTCAAAACAAAATGAATGCTTGAAAAACGGAGAAATTAAGGTCTATAATAAGAGCTTGCATGAGATTCGAAGACGGGCTCAAGAAACTCGAAGATATTGTAAAGACGCTCGATGAAGGAAAAATCCCGCTCGACGAAGCACTCACCCTCTTTAAGGAAGGCCTAGTACTCACCAAGGAACTTTCAAAACGCCTGGACGAGGTAGAAAAGAAGGTGGAGATCCTCATAAAAAAAGAAGACGGCTCCATGGAAAAGAAACCATTCACCGAGGAAGACACATAGTGGATCTCTCGACGTATCTCCATGATAAAAAAATTGTCGTAGAGAACACCCTCAAGGATATCTGCACGACCTTCGTCTCGACCCCCGGGGTCTTGCGAGACGCCATGGAGTATATGCTTTTTTCCAACGGTAAGAAGATCCGCCCCATTCTTGCCATTGCCGCGTGCGAAGCCAAGGGCAAGAGCTCTGATGATTTCCTGCCCGCCTTCTGCGCGCTCGAAATGATCCATACATATTCGCTCATCCATGATGACCTGCCGAGCATCGACAACGATGATATACGCCGGGGGAAGCCCACTTGCCATAAAGCATTCGGTGATGCCATCGCCCTCATGGCAGGCGATGCACTTCTTACCGAGGCCTTTCGGGTACTCTCCGATGCCCGCTACACCGAGCGGGTAAGCCCAAAGATAACCAAACAGATTATCTTCGAGATTGCCCAGGCTTCGGGCGCAGAGGGCATGGTGGGCGGACAGGTAATGGACATTCTCTACGACGGCAAGGAGGGATCCAAAAATATTCTCAATTATATCCACCTCCATAAAACCGGCGCGCTCATGCGATCCGCCGTACGTATAGGCGCCATTGCGGGCGGAGCAAAAGCCCGGGAGTTCAAGAACCTCACTAGATACGGAGAGTGTATTGGCCTTGCATTTCAGGTCATGGACGATATCCTCGATGCAGAGGGCGACGAAGAGATCGTGGGCAAAAGACTGAAGAAGGATAACAACAAACAGACCTACATCAAGCATTATGGCATCCTTGCTTCCAAGTATAAATTGGAACAGCTTGTGGACGAGGCGGTGAAATCGGTATCCTTTCTGGGAGAAAAAGCCCTGATCCTCAAAGAAATTGCGGAGTTCGTCGGCAATAGGGTTGCTTGATGTTTCTTGAAAAAATCAATTCACCGGAAGATCTGAAGGCATTCTCCCTCTCAGAATTGACTGAACTGGCAGAAGAGATCAGAGGCTTAATAACCGGGGTCATTTCAAAAACCGGCGGCCACCTCTCTTCAAACCTCGGTGTGGTCGAACTCACCATAGCCCTCCACTACGTTTTTGATACACCTCTCGACAAGATTATCTGGGACGTGGGACACCAGTCTTACACGCATAAAATCCTGACGGGCAGGCACGAGAAGTTTGCCACCATACGTCAGGACGGGGGCTTAAGCGGATTTCCGTCAAGAAATGAAAGTCCTTACGATATCTTCGATACGGGACACGCGAGCAACTCCATATCCGTTGCCGTGGGGCTCGCCGAGGCCAAAAAGAAGCTGCGCACAAACGACAAGATCATCGCGGTTATTGGCGACGGGTCACTAACGGGGGGCATGGCATTCGAGGCGCTCAACCACGCGGGACATTTGCGAAGCGATATTATAGTGATCCTCAATGACAATGAGATGTCCATTTCAAAAAACATCGGCGCACTCTCCTCGTATCTCAACCGGATCATGACCGGCGAATTCGTGAGTACTATGCGGGAGGAGATCAAGAAGATCACAAAAAGTATGCCTTCGGTTTATAAAACGGCGCGCCATCTGGAAGAGACCATCAAGGGATTTTTCACACCAGGCATGCTCTTCGAAGAACTGGGATTTCAATACGTGGGCCCCGTGGAGGGTCATAACGTGGTTCCGCTGGTCGAAACGCTCCGTAACGTGAAACGCCTTCAAGGACCGCTCCTCGTTCATGTCATAACGAGAAAAGGAAAGGGTTACCTTCACGCGGAGGACGATCCGGAGAAATTTCACGGCATCTCAACCTTCGAATTGACAACGGGCAATTCGATACACAACGGCCACAAGACGTATACCGATGTGTTCGGCGATACTATGGTGGAGCTGGCGAACAAAGATGACAAAATCGTGGCCATTACGGCAGCTATGGGCCTCGGCACGGGTCTCGACAGATTTTCTACCCTGTTTCCCGAACGGTTCTATGATATAGGCATAGCCGAACAGCACGGAGTCACATTCGCCGCTGCTCTCGCCCTCGGAGGACTGAGGCCCTTCGTAGCCATTTATTCGACCTTTCTTCAGAGGGCGTACGATCAGATCATTATTGATGTCTGTCTTCAGGAGCTCCCCGTGGTCTTTGCTGTGGACCGAAGCGGCCTCGTGGGCCAGGACGGCCCCACACACCACGGCGCCTTTGACCTTTCTTATTTCCGACACATCCCCAACATGGTCCTCATGGCGCCCAAGGACGCGGGGGAATTGAAACAGATGCTCTATTCCGCCTACCTTTACAACCGGCCTGTAGCCATCCGATATCCCAGAGGCGAAGCACCCGGGACACCGGTTGCGCCCTTCTTCAAAGAGATCCCTCTCGGCACCTGGGAACACTTGAGACATGGACAGGATGTGACAATCATCGCCTGCGGCAACGTGGTCTACCCTGCGCTTGCCGCTGCAGAAGAGCTTGAGAAACAAGGTGTCTCCGTGGGTGTGATCAATGGCAGATTCGTGAAGCCCATGGACCACGCCATGCTTTTCGAGACCGCTTCAAAGACAAAGCGCATACTGACCGTGGAAGAGAATACCTTGATCGGCGGGTTCGGAAGCGGCATCATGGAGCTTCTCTCGGAGAATGGCGTACTCATACCGGTAAGATCCATGGGTATACCCGACGGTTTTGTCATGCACGGCAGCCAGAACGCGCTGCGACATACACTTGGTCTCGACAGGGCAGGCATCGAAAAGGCTGTCACAGAGTGGCTAAAGAAAGAGTAGATATCGTCCTTGCCCGAAGAGGTCTCGCGCCCTCTCGGGAAAAAGCGCGTATTCTCGTCATGGCCGGTGAAGTCTACCTGGGAAGCGAGCGCGTGACTAAGCCGGACATGAAGGTCGAAGAGAGTGCGCCCCTCACCATAGGGCATAACCCCCTTCCCTACGTAAGCTATGGGGGGATAAAGCTTAAGAAAGCCATAGAAGCCTTCGGGCTTGATGTAAGAGCGAAGAAAGCCATTGATATCGGGTCCTCCACCGGGGGTTTTACGGACTGCCTTCTCATGGCCGGCGCATCCTTTGTATACGCTATTGATGCGGGGACACATCAACTCCACGAAAAGTTACGCAATGATCCGCGGGTTCTGTTGAGAGAGAACTGCAACGCCCGACATCTCACCTTTGAGGACATAGGAGAAAAAACTGACCTTATTACCATCGACGTTTCCTTCATATCCCTTACCAAGATACTGCCGGCGGCAATACAGTTCCTCAAAGATGGCGGACGGATAATTTCGCTCGTGAAACCCCAGTTTGAAGTCGGCAGGGCAGAAGTGGGCCGGGGAGGCATCGTAAGAGACATGGAAAAGACCACGGAGGCCATCGAACGCATCAAGGCGTTTGGTAAGACACTCGGCCTCATGCCGGTGGCCATGGTGGAATCACCGCGAGAAAAGGAAAAGAAGAATCGGGAATATTTCATTTTATGGGAATTGCAAAAAAACCTGAGCCGGTAAAACTTTTTGCGGGCATACTCTTTAAGAGCCGTGAGGACCTTGAGAGCGCCTTAAGCAAATTGGAAGATGCCTTTGGATCTATCGAAGAGAAGACGCCGGTGACTCTTTTTTGCTACACGAGGTACTATGATAAGGAGATGGGCGAAAACCTCATGAGGGCCTTCGTTCTCTTCGAAACCCTCGTTGATAGGGAACTTCTCCCTGAGATTAAATTGAAATCAAACGAAGTGGAGCAGTCTTTTGCGCTTGAGGGCAGACGGTCCGTCAACATTGACCCTGGATACATTGCCCTGGAACATGTTATACTGGCCACGACGAAGGGATACAGTCACAGGGTATATCTCGGAAGAGGTATATATGCCGATCTCACCCTCAGGTATCACGAAGGCACCTACAAGGCCCTCGAATGGACTTATCCCGATTACAGAGCGACAGAGACGATCACCATGTTCAACGGGTGGAGGGACCGTTACAGGAAGGGGCTAAGATGCTAAAAAGCATGACAGGCTTTGCGCGGATCGAAAAAGAGCATCTCGAAGGAAAACTGAGCGGTGAGGTGAGGTCGCTTAACAGCCGTTACCTTGAGTTGAACATCAAACTGCCCAAGATCGATTACTACTACGAACAGAAACTCCGGGAATTCGTAAAAAAACGTGTCAAACGGGGTAAGGTCGATATTGTGATTAAATGGGAAAAATCGGGCGATCAGACCAATATGCCCAGGATAAACGAGGGCATGGTGAGGCAATATACCACGGCAGCCAAGGCCCTCAAGAAGACCTTTGGGCTCAAGGGCAGTCTCACCGTTGACAACGTCTTCGCCTTGAAGGACGTCTTTGTCTTCGAAGAGAACAATGGCATTGCCGAAGATCTCCTGATCGATTGTATCGAAGGGCTCATGACGGGACTCGCAAGCGAGCGAGAAAAAGAAGGACGGCTCATCAAAGACGACCTCCTCGCCAGGATCGCCTCGATCCTGTCCGGCCTCTCCGAAATAGAACAACGCTGGCCTTTAGCCATAAAAGCCCACGAAGACAAACTCAAGGAAAAGGTCATGGAGGCAACCCGTGGGACCTCCGGTATCGATGAAGTGAGGATCCTGCAGGAGATTGCCATGTACATGGATCGGCTTGATATATCGGAAGAGATTGTACGCATGAAGGGCCATATAGGCAATTTTCAAGACACCATTGATTCTCATGAGTCCATCGGCAGAAAGCTCGATTTCATCATCCAGGAGATGGTCCGGGAAACCAATACCATTGGGAGCAAATCAAACGATCTGTATATCAACGAACGGGTCATACAGATAAAAGTCGAGATTGAAAAGATGAGGGAACAGGTCCAGAATGTTGAGTGATAAGTCGTCGGATAGCGACAGATTAGTGGTAGCTCACCGGGAAATGGATGGCGAAGTTCGCAAGGGCAGGCTTATTGTGGTGTCCGGTCCATCGGGAGTCGGCAAATCGACCCTTATTGAAGAATTCCTCAAACAAGACGGACAAAGCGGTTTCTCCGTTTCGTATACGACGAGGCAGAAAAGAAGGCAGGAGGTCAACGGCAGGGAGTACCATTTCGTTGACCGGCAAAAATTCGACGAGATGGTGGGCGGTGATAGATTCCTTGAGTGGGAGAGCGTTCACGGGAACATGTACGGCACACCCAAGCAAGAGATTCTCAATACGCTCCATGGAGGCAAGGATATCATCCTGGATATCGACGTCAAGGGGGCGTTGAACGTAAAAAAGCAGTGCTCAAACGCGTGCCTCATATTCATAGAACCACCGTCAGCCGAGGATCTGGTGAGGCGTCTCACCTTCCGCGGCGAAAAAGATATTGAGCTCCGGATGAAACGGGTAAAAGAAGAAATTGCACAAAAGGCCTCGTTCGAGTATACTATCATGAATGATGACCTCAAGAGGGCATATGACACGTTTAAGGATACCATCCGCATAATAAGGAGTAAAGGCAATGGCAAGAATAACTGTTGAAGATTGCATGGAATTAGTAGAAAATCGATTTGAGCTTGTCCATTTGGCGGCGCGGAGATCAAAACAACTCGTCAAAGGGTCGACCCCGCTTGTCAAATCATCGAATAGAGAGATCGTCACCGCACTCAGGGAAATTGCCGATAAACTCGTCTATTTTGAAAAGAAAGAGGTGCTCGAAGACAAAGAGCTGCCGTATCAACTCTCCACATTCACACCCTAGCCGGCTCGAAAGACCCCCTCGTCCGGGTATGACCTAAAAAGATCGTCCGCGTTATACAATCACTTATCATAGCGACTCCGTCTTCGTGACAACCGGATCGCTCTCCTGCGGAAAGAAAACAGGAAGCGCGTTATGCTCACGCGCAGGACTACTCCATCGCCTCCGGGTGGCGCAAGGGGGGACGACTTAAGCGTAATGTCCAGGAATGTATTATATTATCAGTTAAGAGTATATATAGAGAGAGAGGGAGTTAAAGCACGGTCGATTCATGAGAGAAGCTTAAATATCCTTATAAGAAGGGGGTTCTATGTTCAGGAAATTCATTTATGCCACTGGCGCAACATGGTTTCTATTGCCTGTGAGACTCTCTGTTGGCGCCACATTCATCGCACATGGCGCGCAGAAGCTCTTTGGTGCATTCGGAGGTAAAGGTCTCGTGGGAACCGCTGCGGGCTTTGCTAACATGGGGATCAATCCCAGTGCGTTCTGGGCAGCTTTAGCGGGATGCGGGGAATTTTTTGGCGGTCTGCTCGTGCTCATCGGTTTGGGAACGAGGCTCGGTGCGTTCTCCATCTGTATTGTCATGATCGTTGCCGTACTCAAAGTCCAGTGGGGGTTTTTCTTTTACCCCAAAGGCATCGAGTATTCTTTCTCGCTGCTCGCCGGCGCCTTCGCATTGCTCATCGCCGGAGCTGGTCCGTTCTCCGTGGATTGGGGGATCTCCAAGAGGATTGCACGTTCATCTGAGCGAAACAAGACCTCGCGTTGAAGATGCACGTACGCGCTTAAGCGCTAGATTATTAAAATCAAAAGGGGCAGGTCCGGCAAGACCTGCCCCTTTTAACAATCAGATTACAGACCCTTTGTCACAGAGTCTACTTAACGCTTACGATCTTAACCGTATCTGTTCCCTCGAACAGGCTTTCACGCTCTTTGCTGTAGAACGTTCCTTTCACCGTGAGAGTTGCTTTTCCGGGAGAGGCTCCCTGGATATCACGTTTGTCGAACTTTGCGATAAACGTTCTGTGTCCGATGGGCATAATTCTTTCTGCCACTGCGCCCTGGCAGGTCACGTCCTTGAGATGCCAGTGCCTTGTGCTGTAGCCATAAGGGAGTGTGACGAGAACCGTAAAGTCACCCCTGCTACGGATATTGATTACCTCGGGCTCCACGCGCACTTTGAAGTCCTCTGAACAATAGAAATTGGCGGCGTTCGTTGTATCCCCCGTGCCCGTATATCTGGCAACCTGAGGATAGAGGCAGACCGGCCGTGTCATTGCCGGACCGTAAGCTAATGCGTTACGGGAGCCGGGTATCGAGTCCGGAGCGACACCGTTCTCCACCCAGTTCTGAAGGGGTGTAAACCAGTCAGTCGGATTGCAGCCGACCCCTCCGCCGCAGTGGCTCGCGCCGGGAACCAGGTAAGCCCTATAGAAATCGTCGATCCCGTAGTGGCCGTGCATGACACCGAGAACAGTCTTGTAGTACTCGTACAAATAGGCCGGTGAATAGGCCCCAAATGACTCGTACTGGAGGAGCTTATGGCCGCGCGCCTTCATGCCCGAGAGATCAGGGTTGTAAGCGTTCATCCATCCGATCTCCGGTCTCGCCATGACGGCTGCCGGATCAGTATCAAAATTGAAGTTCGCCGCATTGAATGATGTGTCCCTGAAGACCATGTAGGCAAGCACATTGCCGTAAATACCGGCGCTCGACCCGATATAGATCATCCACCCGCTGGTCGAGGATTTGCTCGGGTCCGTACAGACTTCAGACCCCAGGGGGATGCCGGGGAGCACGAAGTTATAATCGCCCAGGACTATTTTCTTTCCGTCGGATGTCCTCGGACCGTCGTAGATGGCCTTGATCGCTGTCCTCTGATCCGTGGTCCAACAATTGGGAGCATCCACGTCGTTCGGGCAGGCGGGAAGCTCGGTCATGGGGTCGAACTGACAGGCAAGGGGGTTCTCGATAATGCCGTCCTTAAGCCCGTCCAGCGCATCGCATTTCGCATAGACATAACTGGACTGAAGGCAGAGCTTGCTCGTCGGCACCTTCGAACCCCACACATTATAGTTCCAGATGAACCCCATCATCCTTCCGGGGAACATGCTGGGGCCGTCTCCGGCAAGGATCCCGTCAAAGTCTTCGGGGTATCGCTGAGCCTCTACGAGACCTTCACGGCCACCGTTAGAGCAGCCTGAGAAATACGAGTATTTTGGCCCGTATCCGTAATAGGAGGCCATGATCTTCTTGGAGATGTTCGCCACCTCATGATTGGCCCGATAGCCATAATCCATAATCTTCTGATTGGTGAGCGCGTTTTCCGGCATGGCCCAGGATTCCCCGGGTGGCGTGGTGACGTGGCCGGTATCCGTGGCCACACCTGCAAAACCCTTCTGAAGATAAGTGCCCATCGCGCTTACGCCAATGGAACCTGCAGTGCCTCCCGATCCCGTCATCATGAATCGCTCGTTCCAGGTAGTGGTCGGAATCCTCAAATCAAAATTGATCGCCGGAAGTATAGTGCCCTTGACCTCGCAGACTTGTACACCTGACGCCGTGATGACAGCGGCTGATGTGATGGTGACGCCATTGCCCTCGAGGTCCGTGAAAGCCTTGCCCGTGATATCCGCACAGTTGATGACCGGCACTGGCGCCGCCTTGAGCGCGCTTACCGTTAGTAATAGCCCCAGGACCGCAAAAAAACCTATTGCCAATTTCGTTGCTTTCATAGATACGCCTCCTTCAAATTTCACTTCCAAATGAAGCCTTTGCTCACCTGCGAACAATCTTTACGTTCACACCTCCTTATCGCGTAAGTTATTAGCTAATGCACAACATCTTATTGAATGCCGATTTGTCTTGAAGCCGCAACGTCTTGAAAGAAATGGCCGGACATCTTTGATACGTGTTCGGCCAATTGGTATGATGCGGTCGGGCGCTATATTGTCGGTTTCTCTCGGATGATGTCACTGCGCCGCTCCTGCGTGGGGAGTCTATAACTGAGCTATGTGTATGCTTTGATAGGATCAAGGTAAGTTTATTAGCGAATGTGACCCTTGTCAACAAAAAACTGTGACAATTGTCATTAATTGTATAACCCGAATCCATTCGACTAAAACGGCCACCACAACCAAGATAATTATCACATATGCGTGCATTCTTGCCCGACCTCGGGAGTGTACAATTACTCTATCACTCTTCATGCAATTTACTAAAAAATCGGACTTTTATGTCAAAAAGCATCTCAAAATTTCTAACATCAAAGTGCAATTCTCTAATATGCTTTTTTGCAATTTCTCTATCATTTTTCGTGCAATTTACTTGTATTTGATGAGGTGGTCGAGCAAGGACAGTGTTGTGAGTCGTTCGAAGATGAACGGTCCGCCCGGTCGAAATCAAATGTAATTTGATTGTATCAAGCAGTTTTTAGAAGGCACTTTTAACATTCTTTGCCTGCTTTTTTTAACACGCGGCTACAAATCCTTTTTATTTTTGACTTAAGTCAAGGCACGTCTATATAAGGCGACTTATATTCATACTATGAAAGAAATCAAAATAAACAGATTAAGGAGGATTATATGTTCTGTTATCAGTGTGAGCAAACGGCACAAACACAGGCCTGTACCAAAATAGGCGTATGCGGAAAGCAGCCGGAGATAGCATCGCTTCAAGACCTTCTCGTCTATGCCCTGGAAGAACTCTCGTACTATGCCGCCGAAGGCAGACGGTTGGGGGTTGTCGACAAAGCAACCAACGTGCTGGTCACTGAGGCACTCTTTCACACATTGACCAATGTGGACTTTGATCCCATCCGTCTCAAAGGGATGATTGAACGTACCATAGCGGCACGGGACGCCCTTATCGGCAAAATCAAGAAGCAGGACGGAAATACGACCTATATTTCGGGTAAGACTCTGCTCGTACCACAGGCCACCCTTGAAGGTCTTATCAAGCAGGGCGACGCTGTGGGGCTTAAAGAAACCGCCAGTTCAAACGCCGATATAGCCTCTCTCATGCACACCCTGCTCTTCGGTATCAAGGGCGTGGCCGCATATGCGTATCATGCGCAGATCTTAGGCAAAGAAGACGAGCTCGTCTACGCCTTCCTCTACGACGCACTCAAGGCAATTCTGGAGAACAAAGGCGATCTCAACTACTGGCTCGGTCTGGTGCTGAAATGCGGCGAGGTGAACCTTAGGGCCATGGAACTGCTCGATGAGGCGCACACCATGACCTACGGCCACCCTATGCCCACCAAGGTCCCTCTCGGCGCCAAGAAGGGAAAGGCCATCCTCATATCGGGGCATGACTTAAAGGACCTCGAAGAACTGCTCAAACAGACAGAAGGCACGGGCATCAACATATATACACACGGCGAGATGCTTCCCGCTCATGGATATCCCGATCTTAAGAAATACAGTCACTTCTATGGCCACTATGGCACGGCATGGCAGAACCAGCACAAGGAGTTCGCCGAGTTCCCCGGAGCGATTCTCATGACCACCAACTGTCTGCAGAAACCGGCTGAATCCTATAAAGACAGGATCTTTACGGCCGGCACTGTAGGATGGCCCGGGATGGCCCATATATCGGACCACAACTTTGCCCCGGTCATTCAGAAGGCACTTGCCCTGCCGGGATTTTCAAATGATACGAACGGGAAATCAGTCATGGTGGGTTTTGCACGCAATACCATCATGGGCGTCGCCGACAAGGTGATCGATGCGGTAAAGAATAAACAGATCAAGCATTTCTTCCTCGTAGCCGGTTGTGACGGCGCCAAGCCAGGGAGAAACTATTACACCGAGTTTGTGGAAAAAGTGCCCAAGGATGCGGTTGTGCTGACCCTTGCATGCGGCAAGTTTCGCTTCTTCGATCAGGACCTGGGCGATATCGGGGGTATTCCGAGACTCCTCGACGTGGGCCAGTGCAATGACGCGTACTCGGCCATCCAGATTGCAGTCGCGCTCGCCAAGGCGTTCAATGTGGGCGTTAACGATCTTCCGCTCTCGCTCGTTCTTTCCTGGTATGAGCAGAAGGCCGTAGCTATCCTGCTGACGCTACTCTATCTCGGCATCAAACATATGCGTCTTGGTCCGACTTTGCCGGCGTTCATCACGCCCAACGTGCTTGATGTGCTCGTGAAGAACTATGACATCAAACCGATATCCACGCCGGATGCGGACCTGAAGGCCATACTCGGATAGCGTAAGGCGTAAGAAATAGCACCCGCGGGCAGTGGAGGTGTACATTCTTCCTCACCTCCCTCGCCCAAAGGGGCTTTTCAACCTTCCGCGTAAGGGAGCAAGCAATGAAGACTCTAAGAGATATCGTCAGTATAGATAGAGAGAAGTGCAATGGTTGCGGAGAGTGTGTGAAGGCCTGCGCCGAGGGTGCAATAGAGCTTGCAGACGGCAAAGCCAGGCTTATTGCGGAGAACTACTGCGACGGTCTCGCGGCCTGCCTCGGAGAGTGTCCACAGGGCGCCATCAGCATCGTGAAACGTGAGGCTCAAGCCTTCGATCTCGAGGCCGTGGAAGGCCATCTGGCGAACAAAAGACGGACAGAACCGGAAATATTGAACACTAATTCCAATAGCCAGGTTGTTCTCCCCTGCGGGTGTCCTTCAACGCAGGTCAAAATGTTTGAAAAGCCAGACGCAAAAGATCCGAGCTTAGAAATCTCACAGGGCAAAACGGGTAGCAAGGCGAGGGAGCGTCAGCAATCCAGCCTGACCCACTGGCCCGTTCAGATCAAGCTTATACCGCCCACGGCGCCCTTTCTCAAGAATGCGGACCTGCTCGTGGCTTCCGATTGCACGCCTTTAGCCTATCCCGACTTTCACGCCGATTTCCTGAAAGGAAAGGTCGTGATGATGGGTTGCCCGAAATTTGATGATACCGAGGAATATATTGAAAAGTTCGTGGATATTTTCGGCATAGCCCATATCAAAAGCATTACCATTATTATCATGGAAGTACCGTGTTGTTCCAAAATGCCGCTTATCGTGCAGAAAGCCATGGAACTCGCGGGCAAGAAGATTCCGACAAAGGTAGTCGTTATAAGCCCCAGGGGCATGGTCCTACAACAAGGGCCGCTCGCCGCATAGATCGAGGAACGACTCGGCTTTACCCTCAATCGAGAGAAGGTTCCCCCGAAAAGCGCCGGCCTTTCATTTCTTTATCGAACCCATGGCCTCCTTTACACGGGCGGGCGTCATGGGCATTTGATGGAGCCTCGCCCCCGCCGCGTCGAATATCGCATTGGCAATCACCGCCCCCACGCAGGTGATAGGCGGTTCGCCTCCACCCTCAGCGGGGTGCGTAGGATTGTCAACGAGTATCGTCTCGATCCGCGGCAGCCACGAGAAGCGAGGAATGTCGTAGGTATCGAAATTGTCATGGAGGATCCGTCCGCCCTTGAAATTGACCTCTTCACTCAGAGCATAACCAAGTCCCATGGTGAGACCGCCTTCTATCTGCAGCCTGGCGCCTTCCGGGTTCACAACAAATCCCATGTCCTGTGCACAGACAATTCGTTTCACGGAAACCTTGCCCGTTGCCCGGTTCACGTCCACCTCAGCCATTACAGCCACACAGGCCCCCGCGTCGGCTGCACAGGCAACCCCATAGCCTCTTCCGCTGGGGGCTTTAGCCGGCTTGTAGCCAAATTGAGCTGCGGCAGCCTTCAAGGTATTGATCATCCTCGCATCCGTCAGGTTTTTTATGCGAAATTCGAGCGGGTCCATATTGAGGTTCGCAGCCATAGTATCTATCTGCGATTCCCTGGCAAAGGAATTGGAATTATTACCCGGGGCCCGCCACGCACCGGTAGCAAAAGGATGGGTGCCGGGGGTTCCCGTGTAATGCACGTAGGAGGTCTCCTTGTGGTGAGGTACGGCGTAGAGCTGTTCCGCGCCGCGAGGTCCGGCATAATAGACATCGTAACGCCAGAAGATAATCCTGCCGTCTCTGTCGAGGCCGGATTTGATCTTTATGATCGATGCCGGGCGGAACGTGTCATTGAAAAAGGCCTCTTTTCTGCTCCACATGACCTGGACGGGTCTTCCGGTAAGTTTTGCAAGCCGTGCCGCCTCCACCGCCTGGAGATTGAAACTTTTTCCTCCGAATCCGCCGCCCACAAATGGTGCTATAATGCGTACCCTGTCCGGAGGAACCCCGAGCACCCGGGCAATCTCCTCTTTGCCTCTGAAAGGGGTCTGCGTCGACGCCCAGATCGTGATCCTATCTCGCTCGATTCTGGCGAGCGCTGCGTGGGTTTCGATTGTAGCATGGGCTACATAGTAGTCCTGATAGGTCTCATCGAAGATTTGCACCGCAAGACCCTCTCCTCGCTCAAGATCACCGCCTGAGGAAACAACTTCCCCCTCTTTGGGGGCCGCCTCGAGCAGGTGCTTATGAATCGTCGTGTTGTCGAGTGTGCTATCGGGTATGTCAAACTCAGCTTTGATGAGGGATAAACACTTTTCCGCCGCATCAGGTTCCGGGTGGAGCACAGCAACCAAATCCCTGTCTTCAACGATACGAACATCGGGCACGTCCTTGAGCGCAGATGCGTCGAAGCGTTTGAGCTTTGCCCCGTGTGCAGGAGGCCTTAAGACCTTTGCGTAGAGCATCCCGGGCAGGCGCATGTCCGCGGCGTAGCGGGCCTCACCCGTTACTTTGAGCATCCCGTCTTTGCGGTTCACTCCCTTACCCATGACTTTGAGCTCGGCAACCTCTTTAAGCTTGGGCTTACGACCGAGATGCCTTTCTATGTATTTTCCCTTTGTCAGCTCCTGGTAGGATATCTTCTTTGCGCTATTCATCTTGTCCGATACCACTCCATCTTTTACGGTAAGCCTGCTTTGAGGAACTTTGAGCGACTCTGATGCCAGGGCAAGAAGAACCGAGCGTGCCTCGGCAGCGGCCTCTCTTAAAGGCGGTCCAAAGAAACGGGTGCTCATGGACCCGAAAGTACCCATGTCCCACGGGCACAGGTCTGTGTCGCCCATGACCATGTCCACACGGGAGTGAGGCACATCGAGCTCGTCGGCAAGCATCTGGGAAAGTGAAGTCACCACACCCTGCCCCATTTCAATCTTACCCGTGAAGCAACTCACCCGGCCGTCCGCCCCGATGCGCAAAAAGGCGTTAAAGTCCGTGGGTAACTGCTGGCCTATGGCGCGACGCTCAGCCTGCTGGGCCGGAAGAGTACCGGCAAAGAACAGGATCGCGATCCCACCGCCCACTGTCTTCAAGAAATCCCGGCGGCTCACCACGCCGGCCTTCTCGCCACTGTCAGCCCATGATCGGTTGGCTGTATCTTTCTTCATTTTTTCCTCCCGGACTTCATGTCTCGCGCCGCGCTCTGGATTGCCTTAACGATACGCGTATGAGCGCCGCAGCGGCAAAGATTACCGTCCATGCCGCGAATAATGTCAGCCTCGCTCGGATTAGGGTTTTCCTTGAGGAAGCTGTAAGCGGTGAGAATCATGCCGGAGGTACAAAAACCACATTGGAGGGCGTCGTTTTCCACAAAGGCCTTCTGGAGCGGGTGGAGCACACCGTTTCGCTTGAGCCCTTCGATAGTTATGACCTCATGTCCCTTCACGTCGCTTACGGGAACCTGACAGGACCTCGCCGCTTGACCGTCGATCAAGACCGTACAGGCCCCGCAGATCCCTTCACCGCAACCGTATTTCGGACCGGTGATCCCCAGGTCTGTGCGCAAGACCCACAGGAGCATACGGTCAGCGTCAACCCTTAAACTGACCGGCTTATTGTTGACCTTGAAATTGATGGTTTCGATCATCGATGCCTCCTTTATCAGACACTCCCTGCGTAGTCTATATTATATGCATATTCTTGTTCTTGGCCATCACATTTTCAATAGGCCTCGCTTCACATGAGTGTCTCCTGATGAAGGCGTCATACCGGCTGCTCACACGGGTGCACACTCTTTCCGCCCGAATTGTTTGAAGGAAATATGATATAATGAAACCGCTCAGGCAAAAATTACGGGAGGATGTGATCCATGAAGATAACGAGTCTTAATCGAGTGGAGCAAGTCAGGATGACCATGGAGGGGGCAAAGGATACCTACAAACAAATACCCATATCAAGAAACGATGGAACGCCTACCGTCTCCTTCCGCGTTTTTACTATCGAGCCCGGCGGGCACACACCATATCACAGCCATGCATTCGAACACGTAAACTACGTCATAAGAGGCGCCGGCGCCTGCGTTACGGAAAGCGGCGACGAGCGTCCCATCCATGCGGGGGACTTTGGACTCGTGCTCCCCGGCGAGAAACATCAGTACAAGAACACCTCAGAAGGGGAGCCGCTCGTTATGATTTGCGCCGTGCCGAAAGAATACGAATAAGGTAGAACCCTGGGGCGCTTCGCGGGTAAGCTTTTGCTCGAATGTACTATGGTGCGGCAGACGAAACGTCTCGCCTTATGCTCTTTGCTCGGGGAACAACACGGTCTCTATCTTTTTCAAGAGCTCTACGGTTTTGAAGGGCTTGGCAATGAAGGGGTGACCCGATAGATACCCTCCACCCTGTTCAACCTCGTCGCTACTCACAAGACCGGTCAGGAATATGACCGGTATCCTGTTTGTTGCGTGGTCTTCCATGAGGCGCGCTGCCACCTCTCCTCCATCCATTCTGGGCATCTTTATATCGAGCAGGATGGCATCCGGTTTGTGTGTTTTTGCGAGCGTGATACCCTGCGTACCGGTATTGGCGGTGATGACCTGATACCTTCCCATGGTCTCAAGGGCCAGCTTGGTCACATTGCAGAAATGCGTATTATCGTCAACAACCAATATCTTTCTTCGCATCATGAGGTCTGCCTCCGCAACACCTTGTCAGCCGGCGTTCTCACTCATATTATCAGCACTTTGAGCAAGAACTTAAGCACAGGAGGCGGGTAGCGCGCGGTGAGGCGCGTCGTCAGGTATCAGCGTTTACCGCCCATGAATCCTGTTGACGATAGATACGGCCCATTTTACAATATGGCACCAATCCAGGAGGATGACTATGAAAAAACCAGCTTTCTTCGCGATCATTTTTCTGACGTGTTTTGGGGTATTGTCTCAGGCGGAGATCTATGCGTCAGATGTGATGCTCGGTAATGCACCGGCCAAGGTCTATTTCAGCCCTGGTGGCGGGTGCACCAGGGGGATCGTCAAGGAAATCGATGGCGCCACCCGCGAAGTCCTGGTACAGGCCTATAGTTTCACTTCAAGCCCCATTAGAAATGCCCTGATTAATGCCCAGCGCAGAGGTGTCAATGTGGAGGTGCTCCTCGACAGGATAGAACAGAGGAACCAGCGCTATAGAACCGCCATGATCTTTTCAAAGGCCCGGGTCTCTGTGTATATTGACGACAAACATTCAAACGCCCACAACAAGGTCATGATCATAGACCGGGAGACGGTGATCACAGGTTCATTCAACTTCACCAATGCAGCAGAGTCAAGTAATGCGGAAAATGTGCTTATCGTGAGGTCGAAGGCGCTCGCCGCTCCCTATGCGGACAACTGGTTTAATCATCGCCAGCACTCATCAAAGTACTGACACATTAAGGCGATTGATCGCAGTTCGATGTAGCTTTTATCCGCATCGCGGCAAGGCCGGAGCGTGACGGGAAGTGCGCCTCCGTGAGGCAATTTCCGGACGCTTCGGTTAACAAGACGCCGGCTCTACTTTTCATTCCGGCTACCCGCCCGAATCAGGGCATTCAAGAGATAATTGATAACGGACAGAACGATGCTAAAGAGCACCGCCGTAGAAAAGCCTTTCACTTCAAAGCCCTTAATCACAACCGACGCAAGAAGCACGAGACAGGCATTGATCACAAAGGTAAAGAGCCCGAGCGTCAGAATATTGATCGGAAGGGTCACGAGGATCAATATGGGCCGTATAAGCACGTTCACAATCCCCAAAAAGAGCGCAACCCATAGGGCGGCCATGAAACCGGCGACCGACACACCGGGGATGAGATGGGCGGCAACGCCAACTGATATGGTCATCAAAAACCATTTGAGAATGAGCGACATGGCTTACGGGAGAACCATCCTATTCGCGATAGAATTTTTCGGCGGGTATCATTTTGAGGGAAAGATGCTCGGCCTCGGTAATCAGACCTTCCAGTGCCACTTCCAGGACATCCATAGTTCGCGATATGCCCTGAAAGACGGTGGAAATCCTTTCGATATTCCGTTTTGTCGAGTTGCAACATTCACTTATTTTCCGTTCGTTTTCCCGACACTCTTCGATGAGGTCCTTGTGTATTTCAAGCTCCTCTTCAGTGAGATTCAGAGATTCTAAAAGATCGTTGACCGTTGTATGCGCGCTCATTACCTTTATGTATCTCCTTTTCGGGCCTGGCTCATATAGGCTGGTTTATAAATCTAACTCTTTTTTATTCTTGTGGCAACAAAGCACGATAATCGTCAATTCTTTCAATTCCTTCCATTGACTTATGCGCGCATTTGGAGCATATTTATGGTAAGACTGATATACAAAGTGAGGCATAACGGGTGAGCGAAAACAAGAGCGGCAAAAAAATGTATCAAATCGGCGAGCAGTTTCAAGAGGAGACCAAATACACACCCGAAACACTCGGTAGCTATGTGCTCGACTGGCAGTCCATGCCCGCACCTTTCAAAGAGTATAAAGATCCCGTCTCAGTCGTAGGACTTCCACAACCAAAAACTCCGAGTGATGCGAATCTCTGGAAACTCCTTTTGAAAAGACGGACCCGCAGAGACTATGTCGCTCAAAAAACGCTTAAGCTCAACGACCTTGCGGCCCTGCTCTGGGCCACGCAGGGATTGACGGCACAACTCGGAGACACCTTTTTCAGGACTGCCCCCTCCGCCGGCGGGCTCTACCCCATAGAGACATATCTCAGTGTCCGGGCCGTAGATGGTCTCGAACAGGGTATCTATCACTTCAGACCGGGTGATTTCGATCTCGAACTCCTAAAAAAGGGCGATTTCTCACAGGTTCTCATGGAGGCCTGCCTGCAACAAACTGTGATTCTGGGCGCGCAAGCCACTTTTGTCTGGTCGGGGATCATTGCGCGGGGAAGATGGAAATACCGCCAGAGGTCCTACCGGTACGTCTATCTCGATGCCGGTCACATCGCACAAAACCTCTATCTTGCGGCAGAGGCCTTCGGGTATGGCGTTTGTGCGGTCGGGGCTTTCTATGATGATGCTGTGAACAGGATCTTTGATCTTGATGGTCTCGAAGAGACCGTTATCTATATGGCTACTGTAGGCGTGAAAGCTCAAGAAGAGAGCAAATAGTGAGTTCTGACAAACGAGTTCAGTCCACAGGGAGATTGCAACATGTATGAGCAAGGAGTAATCAGGCCACCGAGCGAGGCGCAGAGTCTGCTTGTACGGGTCACGAGAAATTGTCCGTGGAACCAGTGCGTGTTCTGTCCGGCGTACAAGGGGGTCAAGTTCTCGCGGCGTACCGTGGAAGAAGTCAAGTCGGACATCGACAATATGGCAAAAGAATACGCGGGCCACACCGGCATGATAAAAACCGCGTTCCTTCAGGATGCAGACAGCCTCGTACTGAAAACCGCCGACATCCTCGAAATCATCCGTTATATGAAGGAAAAGTTTCCCGCAATCGAACGGATTACGACCTACGCGCGGGCCACCACGTTGAAGCGCAAGACCGTTGATGAATTCAGGCAGTTACGCGAGGCCGGTCTTACAAGGATTCATGCGGGTATGGAAAGTGGATCGGAAAAAGTGCTCAAGATGATCAAAAAGGGGATCACCCCTGAAGATATCATTGAGGCAGGGGTGAAGGTCGTTGAGTCTGGTATATCGCTCTCGGAATATATCATGCCGGGCATCGGCGGGCGCGCACTGAGCGAGGAGCACGCACGCGAGACCGCCCGCGTCCTCAACATGGTCAAGCCCGATTTCATCCGGGTCCGTACCTTCGCCCTGCACCCTCAGTCACCCATGCGTAAAATGGTTGAACAAGGCGCCTTCGCACCTATGACAGACGAAGAGATCGTCATCGAGATAAGACTGCTCGTTTCCTCTCTCAATGAGATGCACAGCTATTTCTCCTGCGGTGATTACGGACCCAACCTCCTCATGCAGGTGGACGGCTACCTCGACGAAAAAAAGGCCTACATGCTCGCCGAGATCGACAAGTACCTGGCCCTCACACCCGAACAGAAGAAGGTATACTCGCTCATCAGACGGTCTTCTTTCGCGCACTATCCAGTGGAAATCGTCTATGACAAAGAGGTCATGCAAAAAGTCCTGCCTGAGATCGAAAAACTCGAAGCGGGCGACCCTCAGGGTTTTGACCGCTATATCGCCACGCTCATGACCTATACGATCCCCCAGCCGCAAACCGATGAGGATTGGGAGTAAACAGCACATCACGATCGTTTCGACACTATCAAAAATGTTGCTTCTCGCGTTCTGGTGGGGGCTCGATCAAAATAAAATCAGGGCGCTATGTTTGCCCCGAGGCAAAAATACCATATATTTGCCTATCGTATGAAGCGTCATCTCTACCCCATCTACAACGAGATGTTTCGGTTTACGGCTCATCCTCGCGAATGCCCTTGACTGGCTTGTGTAGGCGATCTCCACACCGCCAGGTGCCATTGCTGCATTCTCGAGCGTGCCGGTAAAGTCCGTTACCAGCGCCGGTATGTCTGTGTCTGCGGGGCGCAGCACGTGTTCTCCGACAGGTATGAGGACCCTTTTCTTGTCCCGCACCGGCCAGTCCCTGCCGTCGAGCGTCACCGGGCCCGACCAGCGCACACCCACACCCAAAGGCGAGTCAACAAGAAGTCCACCACTTACGGGCTCGCAACGCCTGACCACGGACGACGCGTAAGGCAAGAAAGGCGCATCAAGGCCCGTAATCGAACCCGTGTGATAGTACATGACCGTGGAAAAGGACTCTGCGGAGGTATGGATGAGCTCAGTCAGTTCTACACCGGTCTGCTTTGAGGTAGGATATACGTGCCCGCCACGTTCAACTATGTTGATGTCCACGCCAAGGCGGTCCTGCCTGAACGTGAGCGGGCGGTACCGGGCCGCGATCTCTTCGTAACGTTTCGGGCCCAAATGCCACACCGTGTAAGGGTCTTCGATGATAAAACTCAGATCATGGTCATCGAGCATCCGGAGCAATCGTGCAGCATCGGCGCCGATGGCGTCCCGCATGGTGGTATCGAACCGGTCATCCACGTGGGTAAGAACCAGATCGAGGTGAGGTTTGAGGGCACACATTTTCTCCAGTTCATCTATCCAGAATTCTTGAAGACGGGCCGCCAGGTCCACACGATAGTTAAGGAAGATGCGCAATTTCTCCGGATCGGGCTCTTTGCTTTGGAAAAGCCCGACAGGATCGAAGCCGTACGCGTACTCAACTTCCCGCCGCACATCCGCGCTTAAGGGGGTGAATTCCTCCGGCTTGGAAAGACCGTCCGCGCCTTCGAAATAGAGTTCCGCAAGATTTACGCCGTCCCAGTCGAACCTCTCTATGGTGCTTCTGATGCCCCGGACAACTGCACGCCGGCAATCGGGATTGTTAAGATTCATGGCGAGACGCCACCCGTCGTCGCCTACGGCATCCTTGAGCAGGGCCGTCTTCTCTCGCCACTCAGGATGGGACTTCCAGAACTTAACACTTACGTGCGGCAGTTCCAACCAGGCATAGACGAGAATACCCTCGCGGTGACAGGCCTCAATCAATTTCTTAAGACGGTGGTTGAGAATGCTTTTTCGTTCAAAGAATTCCCACGCACCAACATGTACGGCAGCGATGCCCATCCGGCGCAACTCGCGTGCAAGTTTGCCCTCGTCGCGATTACGCTCAAACGCAAAATCGAAAAAGGCCGCGAGCCGGGAAGACTCAAAGAGCGGATGCACCCCCATATCGTACAAGGTGTTGAGCAGAAAAGGGAATCGTTCATAGCCCTCGAGGCCAATGGATGCGGCAACCCAGAGCACGCTACCGTGTCCCCATCTCAAAATTGCAGTAAGCGGGGCCCCGCTTACCCGGTCCCACGTCACAATCTTGGCCGTGCGGGGAAGCTTGAAAACAGGCAGATCTACAGATTCTTCCCAGGCAATGGACAGATTTGGCTGGTGGGCATCATGTATCCTGCGCACCCGTACATGCTGTGCGGTAGCCCGAATGCCGAGCGTCCTCGCAGTCTCGGAATCGCCTTCGAGGACGAGAATCCGGCCGGCTGTCAGTTTCCCCGGAATTTCCTCAATGTGAATAGTGCTGTCCTGAGGCAGCACAATGACGCGGGCGTCCTCTGCACTTCGTTCCTTTAGCCCGATGCTCCTCAAGATAGAGGACCAGGCGGTCTCGGAGCCGGCCGCGAGAAAAAAACCCGGCACTTCGGGGATTTCTGCCGCAGACAGGGCGACAGGGAAAGAAAGCATAAGAGCGAGACCGACGCATACGAGCCCGATCAGTACCGAGCGCCAAAGAGCGCCCGAGAGCGCTTTCACGACGTTTTCCCGGTCTCGGATAGTTCCTCCAAAGCCGGGGCTTCTCGATTCGCATCGCGTAGTATATTGAGATAGGAGAAACAGTGGCTCACAATATGCGCTGCTGCATGCCCGTCGCCGAAAGGATTGGCGGCCTGCGACATGGCCCGGTAAATCTCACGGTTATCGAGGATGCTGAGCGTTTCACGCACGATCACTTCCCGGGACGTGCCCACCAGACGCGCCGTTCCCGCATCCACGGCCTCCTGTCGTTCTGTGGTCTTACGCATCACGAGCACCGGCTTGCCCAGGCCCGGCGCCTCCTCCTGAATACCGCCCGAGTCCGTGAGGATAATAGAGGAGCGTTTCATAAGGGCGACAAACTCGTGATAGGGAAACGGAGAAGGTATGAGCAGGTTGTCGACACGGCTTGCAAGTGGTCGCAGGATGCGGTCCACCGGGTCCTGTACGTTCGGGTTCAGATGAGCCGGGTAGACAAATAACAGGTCGGGACGAAGCACTACCAGATCGGCAATCGCATTGCAGAGCGATAGAAAGGCTTCGCCGAAGTTCTCCCTGCGGTGCGCGGTGATAAGGACCAGTTGACGCTCATCGAGCGCCATCTTTCCCAATGCACCGGCGAGCATGCTTTGATCGGTGCGTTCCGCCGTCATGAGGAGAGCGTCAATGCCGGTGTTGCCGGTCACGAAAATACGGTCCGGCGCGATCCCTTCCTTGAGAAGGTTATCGGCGGCCCGACGGGTGGGGGCAAAATGGAGCGCCGCAAGCCGTGATATGAGCACCCGGTTTGCTTCCTCGGGAAACGGCGAATAGATGTCATCGGTGCGTAACCCCGCTTCCACGTGCGCTATCGGGACTTGCCGGTAAAAAGCAGCGAGGGCAGCGTACAGGGCTGTGGATGTGTCACCTTGCACAACTACCATGTCCGGGGCATATTGGGCAAAGACCCTTTCTAATTGTGGAATAGCCCGTCCTGCAAACTCGGCGAGACTCTGATCGGGCTGCATGAGATTCAAGTCCACCTCAGGTACAATAGCGAAGAATTGCAACACCTGGTCCAACATCTCCCGCTGCTGCGCGGTGACGCAGACTATGGTCTCGCAATTTCGACGGGACCTAAGGTCAAGAACGATGGGCGCCAGCTTGATTGCTTCGGGGCGGGTGCCAAAGACTACGACAAATCTGAACAACAAAACACCTCCACGCGCTTATTTGTTTTAGGATCACGATGCGCCGTACATCCGGTGAACACTTAAGTCACCACAACCGCCGTTCCCCACGTCAAAAAGGGTGAACATGACAAAGACCGGAAGAGTCCTTGTTCTCAAGAACGGTCCAATTCGTCATCAACGGAAGAACCGGCGTATGCGGATACCCGTGTAGAGCGCACCGAGCATTACGATGGCGCTTGTCCCAAAGGCCACGATCAGAGAGGATGATATAAGGCTGACGAAATCGACAAACAATCCGACCCCTTTTGAGGCGGCAATGGTCGCTTTATGATGGCCTGCCGGGAGGACCAGAACAGCGGCTATCTCACGAGCCCCGGGAAGGATCGTGGCGTCAGCACCGTCGATAGCGACCCCGGCCGGCTTTCTGGAGAGGCACGTATAAACCGGCCCAGGCGAATCGTATTCGAGAGTCAATCCACCATGTCCCGTATCCACGGATAAAAGCGGAGTGCTCACCTGAAGCACCTGCGGCGTTAGCTCGCTGGAATCAAACCAGTGGAACCAGTTTCGGTCCGCGCTGATCTCATGTTTTCCCGGCGGCATGAGTACGAACCCCGGACGCCAGAAAGACCATATCTGATTGTCCCGATAAAAGGTGCGGATGCCTGACGAGACGGCCATCTCTATACTGTAGGGAGTCTCCACTGACCAGGTAAGCTTACCCGTCGCGATCCGCGCGTCTTCGGTGGCGGCATACGATATTAGATCGAGGTCGGCGGTTCTGACCGTGGCGTCACCGTAAAGCGCGACGCGATCCGAGGCCGACCGGGCCGCGCGAACGGTGGCGGCGAGCTCCACGCCTGTCGCCTGAGAGACAGGCAGATGCGTCTCTTCTACGGCACGATTGGGGATCACGTTGATGTCGATCATGAAGCGTGCCTCATGGGGCAGTATAGCCCGATATCGGTCAGCCAGGCGCACATAGCGCGCCGGCGGATTTTTCCAGGATGACGCAGGGTCCTCAACCTGCAACGTGAAAGCAAACTCACGCATAAGCCCGACAATCGCCGTTGAATCGAGGCCTGCATCCGAAACCACTTCGGGATGCTCGAGGCTGTCCAGTATCGTAACGATCACCTCACGGCCTGATGCTGCGAAAGGTTTCAGTTGAGTGAGAAAGGCCCGGTGCATCTCGGTCACCATTCTCTTCCGGTACGCGAGAAAAGTGGCCCAGCCCGCCCTATCTCGCTGCCAGAAATGGGAAGAAGCCGCATCGAAAAGCTCCCCGGGGTCGAAGTGATATGCGGCGCTAAAGGAGCGTCTCACGTCATCATTGAGGGGCACCATGGCCCAGGGTTTATCGCCGTCCGCCTTGCCGTCGAACGATAGTTCGGCGAGGTTGACGCCATCCCATGCCCACTTATTGAGCACAGAAGACATGAACTCCATGACCGCGGCACGGCATTTGGGGTTAGCGAGGTTCATAGCGAGACGCCACGAGGGCAGCTTTTCGCCTCCCGCTGCCTTTTCACGCCATTCAGGATGCTCAGCCCAGAACAGAGGGCTTACCTGTGGAAACTCGAACCAGGCGTATACCAGAATCCCATTGGCATGACAGACACGAATCAGTCTGTCGTAGTCGTACGTGTACTGCGGCGTAAAGACCCACGCCGAGGCGTATACCGCCCTCACCCCCATGCGGCGCCATAATACAGCCAGGTCCTCAATACTCACCTCCGTACGAAGCCCCGGATCGAAATAGAGTTCAATCATGCGCCGCCGCGCCGGTTGCATCCTGTCGAAGGTCGTGAGCGTATGCTCAAAAAGGAATGGATAGTGGCTCACACCGTCGGCCGTGAACGGATCGAGCATATCGCCTAGGTAGAGCACCTTCCCGGAGCCCACGGAGAATGTCCCCGCCAGACTGGTGTGATTTTCCGTATCCTTGCTGATAATAATAGCTCGATCCGGCAAGCGGAACCTCTCCATGGATACGGCGGGACGCCATTGCAGAGGAAGGTCGACCTGGGCCTGGTCGGTCACGCGCTCCACAGGCACGCTGCCACCGGGGTAACGGATACCCACGGCTTCGGAGAGTCCCGTGTGGGCGTCGAGCACTAATTGACCGCCTGCGCGCACAAACTGCACGATTCGGCGAACGTCGCTCCAACTGAGCTTGAGCGCTGCCGCGTGGGGAGCGAGGAGCACTTCGCTCGGATCGAAGGTGGTGTTCGGCAGGTCGGAAACCGCGATGAGTCTCACGGGCGCACCGTATGCCCGAAAGGTGTTGGCGAAGCTCTCCTGATCATTTTTCTCAGCCCCGACTGCCGCCTTGTCCCAGAGTATAGCCGCCTTGATTGCGCGCGCCTGAAGCGTCACGGGGTTCTGCGGTCGCCACTTGAGAACCGCAGTCGTCAGCTTCTGTGTAAGTCGAGTGAATACCCCAGGAGGCTTGACCGGACGTTCATCCATGCCGATGGCAACGAGTATCTCCCCGGGGCCGGGCTGCAGCCCCACAACCACGGAGCCTGTTTGTCGCGCGGCAGCCCATGTTTCCTCTTTTCGTGAGCCGTCTCGCCCTATGATGAACTGTCTCAAGTAAGAATCGTGAAGGGTTATGGTTCTCGATGCCTTGCCGGTCACAATCAAACGGTCATCTGAGGCCACACGACAATCAAAATCACTCAGTGAGACAAATTTATATCCCAGCTTCTTGATTCCCCGGACCGTCTCCTGCAGGAGACGGGGATCGAGAAAATCATGTACGAATGCGGATGCGATGCCGTCACGGACTACCAGCATGCCTCGTGCATTCTCAATAAGCGTCTCAGGGGAGGGGTTCTCCTGGGGAAGATAGCCGATATTCTCTGGGATGATGTACAGGCCGCGTGTATCTACCGTGGCAAAAGGAAAAGACTGCTGCGAGCCCTGGAGGTCGATCATGGTTTCTTCATTGAACGTTGAGAAGACGCGGGCGAATTCGACATAGTCCGCGGGTGATGCCGCATAGTGAGGCGTCTCCCAGGCCACCGGATAGAGGCCGCTGCGGAAGCATTCCTCAAGGGCCCCATTTAACTTCTCCCGCACCAGCTCCGGCGAGTCATCCGCCCGCGGCGCATTGCGGAAACCGTCCCAGAACTCAAAGTCATCCGGGGTAACACCGCGGTACTGATGGGTGTAGCCGTGAAGCACGAGAGTCGCGCCCCTGGCGGTTGCGTCCTTAAGTATGTCCACGATCTGGGGGCTCTCGGAGAGTCGGACTTCACGACGAGACCCGGGATCAACGAAGACAGGTACCAGCGATATCTGGAACGGGATGTCCTCCTTGATCAGCGTATTAACAGCGCGCCTTAACACTTCAGGCTCTTCATCGGGCGTTACGTCTTCAAGGCGTATCAGGGCTCGGTGAGACGATCCATGGTGTACACCGAGCATGTCGTGCATAAGGTCGCAGAAGGCAAGATAGCGGTCCTTGTCGCCGATGTAGGCAAAGGGTACATCTGCCACGAGCCAGAGGTTCCCCGTGTGTAACATATAGGGCGACGCGTGACCTTCGGCATCGAGCATTTCGGCCTCGACTTTCACCCGCGATGGCTCAGTGACGGTGATAAGGGTCGCCATACCGCCGCCCTTCCCCAGGATGGCACCGCGATATCGCACTCGGTTAAAGCGGCTATTGATAAGCACGCTGTCCACCCTCAGTCCGCGCCTATGGTCTTCCGGGGCGCCAAGGAATGCGTCCATGCCGTACCCTATCCAGGCCAGCGTACTCGTGCGCACGCGCGCATCTTGCAATACTGCGTCGGGCCACACGGTCTTATCGGAACCACCTACCACAAAAACGGCGTCGTATCGGGCCATGCCACCCGCCTGGTAATCCTCGATAGCGATGAGTTTCGGGCGGTAGTCGAAGTGGCCGAGCAGATTGGCGACGTGCGTTGCGTCCACGAGACCTTCGTGTGCCTTCTGTGATGAACCGTCGTATAAGATCAACGCCTGCTTACCCCCTGCGGCAAATGCGACGAGAGGCACCAGGAGCAGAAACAGCACGATGAAGAGCCTTCGAGCCATTACTCGGGGACCTCGGCAAAACGTTCGGTCTTGGCCCAGATCTTCTTGCGGCGCAGTATCACGTCATCGACGAATGCACGAGCGACCACAAGGACCCAGAGCTGGCAATAGGTAAAGTAAGCGAAGACCACCAGGACAAGATTGTACAGGGAATCCTCGTCCTTTTCACGTGACAGGGTGATTGAGACCTCCAACACAAACAGCAGGAACGCGAGCACCCAGATACGTGAATAAGGCCCGATCGCATGGATGGACACGAGCCCGAAGACGGCCATAATGAAGAGCAGGTCGGAGATGAAAATTGCCGCACACACCACATAATAAAGGATGAGGGTGTAGAGAAGCTCAAAGGCGATGACGCGGGGGCGCAATTCAAGGAGGCGGCGGACATGCTTGGCAAGCACGTAATTATGACCGCGAGCCCATCGGGTGCGTTGTCTGAACCAGGTAGTGATCTTCTCCGGTTCCTGCTCCCAGGTTACGGCCCGAGGCACAAAGCCTATGCGGCGGCCCGTTTCGTAAATACGGATCGTCAATTCCGCATCCTCGGTGAGGGCCTTTTCGTCCCAACCGTCCACTTCACTCAAGACTTCCCGCCGGATCACAAAATTGGTGCCCGGCAGAGTTGTTACCCCGAGCAGGGACCAGCGTCCCGCCTGCATGATCCACTGAAAAGCCAGACACTCTATATTGATAAAACGGGTCAAAAGATTCCGGTTCCGGTTTATGCAGCGGAACTTGCCTACGGTTGCGGCCAGATTGGGATCTGCCACCAAGGCAGCCACGAGCGCTCGCAGGGACCCTGCTTCAGGTCGATTGTCGGCGTCGTAGATAGCGATGAGGTCATGTTGCGCCGCATCGACACCAAGTTTCAGGGCAGCGGACTTACCCCTCCCGCCAAGATGGGGAGGAACCTTTAGGCAGCGCACGCGCGCATCGCGGGCTGCAATCGTCTCTACAATATCGCCCGTGCCGTCATTGCTGCCATCGTCGATGATGATGATTTCCATACGGTCCGCCGGGTAGTCGAGCGCCAAGAGGTGCTCGAGCGTACCGTCGATGACGCGGGCTTCGTTTCGAGCCGGCACAAGGATAGATACCATGGGCCAATCCGATCCCCGGGGAAGAGATGGGACCACCCAGGCATCACGTCGGCTGTAAAGATATCCCGTGACAAATAGCAGCAACTGGTAGACGATCATAAACCACAGGATTGCTGCAGATGCCACAAAAAAAGTATCAAGCCAGAGAGATGAGTACATAACCTCGATTACACTATCACATACGGGAGAATACGGACTTTCCCCTCACAGAAAAATAGGTCGTATCTATTTATCGCGTAGCCGGATAAATAGCAAGTGAAAAAAGCACTCCAAGTATCGGATGACTAAAAGAATGCCCGGGTTGCGGTCAGGCGGAAAGAGGATTATATTTGGTAAAGTTATTATTTCCGGACAGGCAGGTTACCGGACAGCCCGACTTAAGGTAATGTGTCCTAAGGTCTACTCTGTTGGCTACACAAAGGGAGGTGCGCCATAGAAGAATTGAAAGAACAACAGCCCGCGGGATCAGGCGGCGTCATTGAAAAGAGGCTGCCGGCAAGCCGGTATGTGATATTCATCTTTCGTTTGGTACTGGCAGCGACCTTTCTCGTCTCTTCTCTGGGAAAATTCGTGGATATCAGACACTATTCGGTGGCCATGGTCTACAACTTCGATATACTGCCGGGACCGCTCGCCATCGCCTTTGGGTGGACTCTGCCGTTTATCGAGTTTCTCTGCGGAGTCGGGCTGCTTTTCGGGCTTTTCACCCGCCTCTGCGCCATCGGTATCGCCTTGCTCAGTATTTCCTTTCTTATCGCAAAGGCCGTGGTTCTCTCGCGCGGAATCGACATGGAATGTGGCTGTTTCGGGGCTATCGGATCAACCATGGCGTCCTGGAGCATTTATCTGGACCCTGCTATCCTCATAATTTCCGCAGCAGTCCTCATTGCACCCCGGGAGAGCCGCCACTGGGCTTCATTGGGTAAAAGGTTGCCGGAGAAATGGATGCGCAAGCTCAATCTTTTATGGTGAGACAATAACCCTCTCGTCCGTACCGTCCGCGCAACCACGGAGGTAAACGGGTCGGGCTATTTGGGCACCGTGGGATACTTGGCCTGTACCCAGTCCTCCCATGCCCCCTTAGGGGTACTTCCTGTCAGCGAGTACACTTTGTCCCAGCCCGCCTTTACGTATGCCTGTGTCAAACTGACACTTGTGGAATCGTTCACTCAGGCACAATAGAGAACGATCGTCTTGTCCTTGGGGTACTTCTTCATCCAGGACCCGAACTTCATGCCCTCTTCTCTCACGGCCCCGGGGATCTTTACCTTACTATTGTCCCAGTCATACTTGGTGCGCACATCAATGATGATAACACCCGGCTTTCCCAACAAGGGAAGGAGTTGCTCCTTTGTCATCGTGTGCGTATCATCTGCCCATGCCGGACCATGCGCTATAAAGAGAAGCGCGAGCAGAACGGCCGATAGAATATTCTTAACCATACATACCCTCCCTTTCGTGATCTTGTATGCTCCTGACAGCATTGCTCCCACTCGTATCCTGCCTTAAGAACCCGACTTCACCGGATACGACGAGCCCGGGAATGAGAGCCGAATCCTTTTGGCACCAACAAGAGTATAATACCATTTATGACAATTCGCCAGTGGCGCGGTGCCTGTGATGCACATGGAAAAAACGCCCGCCGGTACGGTTGAGAATACTCATTCGCCGCGATCAAACGTCCTTCCTGCAGATTACGTATTGGGCACACTTATCAGAACTAGAGCGTACCCTAAGGCCGTCAATAAATAAGGACGGGTATAACGCGTTGAACCCTAAGGATTGCCGCCCCGTTTTCGCTTGCAAAAAGCCCTGATTTCAAAGAAAATAGAGTACTCATGATGACCATAGGCCGTTTGCTTCGTAGCAGAAATGTCATTTTGGTCCTGGGGGTCCTGGCGGGCCTCATCTCGGGTAAGGGCGCCACGTGGACAGAACCCGCCACTCTGCCGGTACTCGCCCTGGTTATGACAATTGCAACCATGGGCATCGAATTTAATGCCTTAGGTTCGGTCAAGAAGGTTCTCGGTCCGGCCTGCGCAGGGGTAGTTATGAATTATCTGATACTGAGCGGCACCATCCTCCTGGCGAGCCGATATTTGGTGACGGATGGTAATCTGCGGGCCGGTTTTGTTCTGGTTGCGGCAGTCCCCCCTGCGGCCGCAGTTATCCCATTTTCGTTCCTGTTGCAGGGGAACGACGCCTTTTCCCTGCTTGGAACCCTCGGGGGGTACCTCGGCGCCCTTGTGATTATGCCCATCATGGCGATCGTTTTCTTGGGGACAAGTTTCATCACCCCGCTTAAGCTCATTGTTATCATGGCCGAGCTCATCCTGCTACCGCTTATCCTGGGGCGCGTGCTCCATCTCGCCGGGATAGGTGCCAGATTCGATTCTCTGAAGGGCCCCGTTACGAATTGGAGTTTTTCGCTGATCACGTACACGATTGTGGGGCTCAATCGGGAGATGTTTCTTCACAGACCCCTTGTGCTCATACCCACAGCCTGCGTCGTGGTCATGAGCACGTTCGTGCTTGGATGGCTTATCGAATTAGTGTGCAGGAGGATTTTCAAAATACCGCCCGCGACCGTGACGAGTCTAGTCCTCCTTGGCACCCTCAAGAATTATGGCGTAGCCGGCGGGCTCGCGCTCGCGCTGTTTGGTAAAGAGGTGGCATCTCCATCCACGGTGTCATCAGTATTCATGATTGTATACATCATCTGGCTTGAATGGAAACTCAAGGAAAAAGCAGAGGTGGGCAAAACGTTTTAATCTTCGGCCCGTTCGTCTCGCGGCGGGCACGGCTTGATGGCGACGTCTCTATTTCTTTTGTTCGTGAGGTCCCCACGTCAATAGATAGGCGGCATAGAAGGAGAAGAGGTTTACGCCGTGGATATCGGAGCCGGCCGAGAATATAAAATGGTGGTTGTCGCTGAAGTTGATAATGGCGCCCCCGTTGTACCCGGTCTCATGGTCTGCGTCTCGCGTAGATGGGGTCTGGTGGAATATTTCACCTCCCACCGTGAGCCATTGTGTGATATCCCTTTGCAGGAGCCACCCTGCGTACCAGTAGTTCTTATTACCTGCGCCGGGATTAA